>QIGT01000211.1 GCA_003230835.1 Gammaproteobacteria bacterium | reverse complement strand
ATCTAAGAGTAACAGGCGCGGCTGGCAAAGTACGGCTCTGGCGATGGCTACACGTTGGCTTTCACCGCCAGATATTTCGGCCGGTGAGCGCTGCAAGAGTTTTTCAAGCTCTAAGATTTCAATCACGTTTTTACGTGAAATTCTTATGGGTCGATGGCTGCTGCGACTTTCAGCATAGTCGAGGTTTTCGGACACCGTTAGGTGGCTGAATAAGCGCGCGTCTTGAAAAACGAAGCCGATCTCCCGCGCGTAAGGTGGGAGAAATGTATTCTTGTTGATCCAGTCCTTATCGTCAAAACGTATGCGCCCGCTAGGTCGAAGCAGCCCAGCGAGACAATAGAGAAGGGTTGTTTTTCCGCTGCCATTTGCACCTATAACAGCTGTGCTAACACCCAACGGAATCTCCACGTTGACGTCGAGATTAAAATCTTGCTGGCGTTTTTGTATATCTACTTCAATCATGCAAGTTTTTGATGGTCATGAGAAGCGTATTGGTGATCTTTTGTTTACGGTATAAACAATGAACAATACTAAAAATGAAAACACCAACAGTCCGATGGAAAGGGCATGAGCTTGGGCGTAGTTGAATGTTTCGACATGCTCATAGATGGCGATGGAAATCACCCGTGTCTCACCGGGAATGTTGCCACCTACCATCAAAACCACACCAAACTCACCCAGCGTGTGAGCAAATGTCAGTACGATAGCGGTCAGGAAGCCTCGCTTGCATAACGGTAGCGCAACCGTTCTAAAAGTATCAAATGGGCGTGCCCCTAAGGTGGCGGCAGCTTCCATAGGCTCTTTACCTAGGCTTTCGAAGGCACTTTGTAAGGGCTGGACCATGAATGGTAGTGAATAGATCACAGAAGCAAACACTAAGCCGGTAAAGTTGAAAGTAAGTGCTTCGCCAGAAACAGTGAGCCACCAAGCACCGAAAGTAGAGTTTGGACTCATAAGAATGAGTAAGTAGAACCCCAGTACCGTAGGTGGGAGAACCAAGGGCATGGCGGTCAATGCTTCCAAGGGCGCCTTGGATGCGCGGGCATGGTTAGCCAGCCACCACGCAAAGGGTGTTCCTATCGCCAAGAGAATGACAGTTGTAACTGCGGCCAGCTTGACAGTGACCCATATCGCGCTCCATTCAACCATCGCGCACTATGTATCCATAGCTGCGTATGACATCTAGTGACGACGGCTTGCTCACGTATCTGTGAAAGTCTTGGGCTGCAACGTTCTGCGTGCCTTGGTTGGTTAAGACCATGGCTTGTTCTATCGGTTGATGTAGTGCTGAGGGCACGATCCAAAATTCTGCTTGCTGCATGGTGTTGCCAGTTTTGCGTTCACGATCGCGCAGTAAGGACAAGCCAATGAGCCCCACATGTGCATTCCCAGTTGCAACCAGGGCGGCAGCTTGGCCGACATTTTCACCCATCACCAAACGAGTTGTATCATCTGCGAGAGATAGTGCTGCAAGCGTCTGGGTGGCTGCCAATCCATACGGGGCTAGCTTTGGGTTGGCTATGGCTAGCTTGTTGTATTGTCTTGCAGCTAAGGTGTGTTCGTCAACAGATGCACCATTTGCCCACAATACCAGCTGCCCAATGGCATATACTTGCAATGACAATCCATTTGCGCGTTCCTCGGCGACTAATCTTTGCGGTGTTTCGACATCTGCAGAAAACAGCAGATGGTACGGGGCTCCGTTGATTATTTGCGAGTATAACTTTCTGCTAGATGCTGAGACAACCGTCAGGGTGTGAGCGGTACTTTTCTCGAATTGTTGCACCAGAATATTCACTACAGGCCGAAAGTTTGTGGCGGTTGCAATATAGGCATGGTCGGCGAATACAGGTCGGATGAATATCGTTAACAGTCCGACAAGTAGACATCTGCCAAGCCCTTTGGTCATGATGTGGGCTTAATAAATTTGAGGGTCATTCGATTCGATTCTCCAATGGCGAGCATTTCAGCCATCAGGGCTGGGTCTTCTTTGCTGGTACTCAAAGAGGGAGGTAGACGCCAAACAATGTCATCAGTACTGGGTTGGTCTTTGGGGTTTTTGTTAATGTCTGATGCGCCGACAAACTGAAAACCGGCGGCTTCCATTCGACTGACAACAAAGGACTGTTTTAGATATCCACTGCTACCGTCTGCCCATTGGTCCGGGGCAGTTTCTGCTGCTTGATGCTGCACCACGCCGACAATTCCACCCGGTTTCAGAATATCAAAACTGTCTTGTATTGCCTGGGTTAGATAATTACCGTCTTCAAATCTAGCCAGATTATGTAGTGCTCGAATGAGTAATACCGCATCAGCCGTACCCTGTGTGTCCAGTGGCATGTCGCCATACACAAAGGCACTTACCGGGGCGCTATTTTGGTCACGCCATGCTTGGGCACCTTCTGGCCAGTCTGTGGACCAAGAATTTATGGTGGCCATGAACTTGTCATCTACAAAGGCAAAGCGAGGCCACATGTCGGTTGCGTAGTTCACTCCGATGAGGTGGCCTTGGGTGCCCAATAACTTGAGCAACAGTTTGCTGTACCAACCGCCGCCAGGTAGGGCCTCAACGACTGTCATGCCAGGTTCAATGCCGATAAATTCAAGCGTTTGACGTGGATTTCTAAACGGATATCGAGCTTTGAAATCGTCAGACTGCGCATTCAACAAGTCGACAAGGGTGATAGAAGATCCGGTGGTAGGGGAGACGGAAGTGTTGTCTGTGAGGGTAGAGGGCGTGTTTAACTCAGTAGATTCTTGCGTGGGGCTGGTTTCGCTTCCGCAGCCGTACAGTAATGTGAAACACAAGCAAATAAGTAAGATGCGCATGGCGGATTCCTAGATAGAGGAATTGATATACTACCCGGGTTTGACGAGTTTGTTGAGCCACGTTTGAAAGCACGCATAAAATGAGAACCCTGCCACACTTCTATTGAAAAGTGGGTGATAGAACACGGTCTACGGCTGGCCAAAAGAGTAGTTTCTTGGGCGCTATTGGTCAGAAAAAGTTCGTTCTAGAAATTAGATTGAAGATATGCAACATCAACCACAAATAGAGGTAGGCGAAGTGCTATCGCCCGCCATCAAGGCGGCAATTTTGCGACGTGTGGTCGTTATCACAGCGATAGCGATAGTCGGTTCGCTGGGCGTCACAGCGCTGGTTAGTTTGGTTGTGCAAGGCTATCTATTTGAGGGAGCGGTGGGCTGGGTAGCCGCAGTGCTAGCACCGGGATTGATTGCACCTTGTGTGACTTACATGCAGGTCAAGACCAGCCACCTTTTGACCCTATCTAATCAACGCCTGAGGTCGCTGAGCGAAACAGATGCGCTGACCAACACCTATAACCGCAGACGTTTTGTTGAGCTGGCCGAGCGCGAGCTTACATTGGCACAGCGCCATGGTTACTGCACCAGTATTGTCATATTTGATTTCGACTATTTTAAGCAAGTGAATGATCGCTATGGTCATTTGCTGGGTGACAAAGCCCTAGTACATGTGATTGATGTTATAAAAACAATGGTCCGAGAGACGGACGTGTTGGCGCGCTTTGGTGGTGAAGAGTTTATCCTGATGCTCCCCCATACCAGTGAACCTGGCGCGGTAAGTTTGGTCGGTCGCATTCTAAAGAAAGTGTGTGCCAGTCCGCTCATGTTGGAGAATGAAGACAATGTCATTGTAACGTTGAGCGCGGGGGTAGTGACTTGTGAGACCAGCCAAACTCCGTTAGATACGATGTTGTCTTGCGCAGACAGTCTTCTATATGAGAGTAAGCAAAATGGCCGCAATAGATTGTCGGCTGAAACACTCACTTGCCCTTGGCCCTGTCCTTGGTCGAGCCGCGAAAGCGCATAACTTCCCAGCGGGCCTATTCAGTATAAAACTCCTCTCGCTTATACAGTTCTAAGCGGCTTTGCATTTCCAATAGCACATCTTGCGTACTCAAATCATGATTTCCCTGTTGGCGTGCTGCCTCCAGGGCGCGAAATTGCATTTGGATTGCAATAGCGGCATGACCTAAACGAGCATGGGCGGCAGCCAGTGTGTCCAGATGCTGCCAATTTCCTAGGTACAAAACCAGGGGTTGGAGGATGTCTACCGCTTGTTGCGGGTCTGCCAAGGATTCATCTTGTGTGGTGGAGAGCAGCCATGCGAGGTTGTTAGTGGCGCCTAAGTCGCCCTGGCTTGCGGCTTTCTTATAATGTGTAATGGCCTTGTTAAGATCAAGCGGTAAGTGTTTACCAAGATGATAGTACCCCCCAAGCATTGCGTTGGCATCAGGGTGTGCTTTGTCGGCCGCTTGACGGAGCCAGTCTAAGGCTAGGGTTTGGTCCGTATCGTTGAGTAGAATTGCAAGACGATATTGAGCTTCGGCATGGCCGGCGGTTGCACTGCGTCGTAACCAAACTTCGGCAGTTTGTAGATCTCGCTTAGGCTCGTCGAAGTCTAAATAGATACTGGCTAGGAAATACTGAGCGTGAGTATTTTGTTTAGCAGCTAAATTTTCAATCCATTTAACTAGATCGGGTGCGACGCCCTGAACATCAGCCGAGTAAATTGGGCCGTTGTAGGTGTCGCCGCCGGGTAAGACTAACTGCCCTTGGGTAATTACGTTTTTAACCCATTCGCCGGTGAACTGAATCCCTGTTCTGTGCGTGCGAGTGCCCATGCCCGCAATCTCGCCATTTTCCCAACGACCATTGTGGCTGCTTCGATCAGCGTGGGTTTCAATGCCAAAACCATCTCGTCGGTCGCTTGACCAATTGCCTTGATATGCTCGTCCATCCGGGTAGCTTTGTCGTCCATAGCCTTGACGCATATCGTTTTGCCATAGACCCTCATAGACAAGGTTGGCAGAAGTAACAAGTGTTCCGTAGCCCTGTCTTTTGCCTGCCGCCCAACGGCCTTCAAACTGACTACCGTTGGCGTAGAGGCGTTCTCCAAATCCGTGGGTAAGGTCAGCTTGCCACTCGCCCTGGTAGGTTGACCTGTCTGCGAAGGATTGCCGCCCGTAGCCCTGACGTTGATTGCTCGACCAGTGCCCTTGGTAGTGAGTACCATCAACACCGCGATACTCGCCTTCGCCTTGTCTTTGACCTTGGGCCCACATTCCACGGTAGAATCCTTGGGAGGTTTCTTCGACACCGACACCGTGTAGTTTTCCGTTGTCCCAGGTTCCAGCCTGACGTCGTCCGTTGGGCCACAGGTAAGAACCTGTTCCTGAGTGAGTTAAATCGTTCGGAGCCACGGCAATTTGTGTTCCGTCTGGCAGCACCAAGGTACCCGTTTGTACTGCGCTAGGTTTGGGTCCTGGATTTGGGGTTGGGGTTGTAGAATCAGGAGGTGTTGGCGCGGGCGGAAGTGGGGGTGCTCCAGGTACTGAATTGCAGGCATTGAGTATTGAAGTTGATAAAATCAAAATCAACGATAATTGGGTAAACTGCCTGTACATAAGCAAGTAGTATAAATTAAATGGGAGACGTGATGGGTGGTTCTGCAACTCAGCAACTAGATGGCATTGA
>QIGT01000490.1 GCA_003230835.1 Gammaproteobacteria bacterium | reverse complement strand
GCCTAGGTGGCGCCATCGGGGTATTCTTCGGCGGCTATTTTGCGGAAAAGCTAGCCCGTAATGATGTTCGTTGGTACATGCGATTACCAGCGATCACCGGTGTTATTTCTGTACCGTTCATGGTTTTGACATTCACTCTCGACGACCCCTATCTCGCTTTAATCGCCTCGATAGTGCCCGGAACTCTATTCAATGTTTATTTAGGCAACACCTTGGCAATGACGCATGGTCTGGTAGGTTTACGTATGCGAGCTTTGGCGTCAGCCATTTTGTTGTTTGTGATAAATATAATCGGCCTAGGACTGGGGCCCTTTTCTGTCGGTCTACTGAGTACCTATTTGGAAGCATCACTGGGCATCGAGTCACTGCGTTGGGCAATAATCTACCTATTACCTTTCGCAATGTTCTGGTCAGCGTGTCACTTTTACCTCGCCGGTCGAACGTTAAAAGTCGATCTTGAGAATGCACCAAACTAGAGATAGAGTAAATTTATGTTGTGAATCAATGTGTTGCATGCGCTTAAGCCGCAACACATTGATCATGGCATTTGTTGATTAAGATCAATACACTGCGTTTCTATTTGCTCAATACTGCCACTTAGCTGCGCTACATTAATATTCTATGACCCAAATTCAACAGCCCTCTTCAACACCAGAGCCCATTGCAGTGGGACTACCGCTACCACATCGCAAGGTAATACGTTCGTGGGTTGCCCCACTAGCAGAACGCCGCACGGCGATAGCTGTGATTCTTTTGTTAGTCGACTGGATTGTGTTCGCCGCATTGATCATCGGCACAGTGGCTCTCTCAGCATGGTGGGCAAAACTGTTGTGCGCTGCAGCCGCGGGCATCTCAATTGGTCGATTATTCATCATCGGCCACGACGCTTGCCATCAAAGTTATACCCCGCATCGGAGCCTCAACAAGATATTGGGACGAATCGCCATGATGCCGTCCCTTACCCCCTATAGCCTATGGCAGGTTGGTCACAATGTTGTGCACCACGGCTATACGAATTTAAAGGGTGTTGATTTCGTTTGGGCACCCTTGACCCAAGACGAATACCGCACTCTATCACCTGGACGCCGTTTGAGAGAACGCATATACCGAAGTGGCTGGGGCTCTTGGATGTACTACTTCATCGAAATGTGGTGGCTACGCATGTTTTTCCCAAGTAAAGCCTACATGGGTACGCGGCGTCCCGAATTCAAATGGGACGGAATATTTGTCACCTTCACAGCAGCCATATGGATCGTTGGTTTGGTCATTGCCGCAGGGTACACAAATCAGTCTGCGTGGGCGCTGGTAGGTTATGGTTTCGCAATACCCTTCTTTGTGTGGAATGCCTTGATTGGATTTTTTGTATACGTCCATCACACCCACACCAGCGTGAAATGGCACAATGACAAAGTCGCCTGGTCAAAAGCCGCCCCGTTTGTTTCCACGACAGTACACCTAGTTTTTCCATTCCATTTTGGTGCTCTATTCCATCACATCATGGAACATACTGCTCACCATGTGGATATGAGCATCCCGTTGTACAAACTTAAGAGTGCGCAACAATTGTTGGAAGAGATGCTGCCGGAGCGCATCATCGTGCAGAATTTCACTTGGCGATGGTATTTTGAAACCGCAAAGAAATGCAAACTCTACGACTTTGACCAAGATTGCTGGACAGACTTCAAAGGTACCCAGACAAGTATCGCGCGCCCAATCTAAACGTAAACTGGAATAAACATCACCGGGGCTGATCCTGCATGAGTGCAAATTCCGTAGGCGTCATACCCGTATACTGGCGAAATACCTGCCCCAATGCGCTGCATGAGCTATACGAAAGTTCTGCGGCAACTGAAGTAACCGATTCACCTGATGCGATGATCTCGATGGCCTTGTTAATTCGCGCTATGTTTCGCCAATCCTGAAAAGCCATGCCAGTGTGACGTTTGAAGATCCTTCGAAATTGCCTCGCACTCAACGCCAACCGATCCGCCACATCTTGCGTTTTCATCACCAACAATCGCAGAACTTGATCTGCAACAGAGCTAGCCAAAACATCACCATAATGATTACCCGCCTCTTGAATAAGTTCATGCAGTAGCGTGTTCACTTGTAGAACTTCGGTTTTCACAGCCGGTACTTGGGAATCAATTGGGTCTAGAAATATACTGCGTAGCGATACATTTCCCTTCGCAGAAACTCGATGGGTATGCCACGAAGGTACCGCAACCGCCCGGTAGGGTGACACTGTAACTCGCCCAGCATCAGTCTCGACGCAAACCACACCTCGAACAGGATAGACAATTTGCGCGAGCCGGTGTTGATGCCTATTGCCTATATAGCCTGAGGGATATTCGAAACTGCGTACGAACAAGCCGCGCGGCGTATCCATGGCCATTGAGCCAGTGATAAATGTCCAATTTGCATCGAATGATGGCCGTTTGTTGATAGTTATCTAAGCGTTACTAATTTATGGTCACTATTGCCGAAATCAAAGAGGATTCCAAGTGGCCACACCCAAGTTTCTGCCCGTAGCTCGAAATGCTGATTTTATCAAAGGCGCCGCATCGATTATCAATGTCGATGACGTCGAATCAACCCTATTGTGGTACCAAGACAAGCTTGGCTTAACCATTGAATTCGCCTGGGGCGAACCGATCATTCATGGTTCTGTTCGCGCAGGAAATACATCCTTTCATTTTCAGCAAGGTGGCACCACTACCCCTATAACTGCCTATATCACGCTATATGTAGATCAGTTGGATCAGCTTTTTGCGGATATCAATAGTCACTCTGTCGAAATTGTTTCCGAACCTGAACTAATGCCTTGGGGCATGCGCGCCTTTATGATTCACGATTGTAACGGATCGCTTGTTATGTTCGCTGACCCCTCTACAGGCGAGTAAGCAAAGTACTCAACATGCGCAAAACGTTAGATACAGACTGGGCGGCTTTGCCGAATTATCAAGACTAACCATACTATTTCTGCATAGACCAAATCGGTGATGACCAAGCACGCTCTTGCAGCATGTTCTTTGTATCCCACCGCTTAGTCGGAATTTGTAGAACGCGCACATACCAAAGTGCGGACTCTTCGTCACGATAGTCCTCATCCTGCCAAGCAATACACCAGTCTGCTCGGCCCTCACTTTGCTGCGCCAGCCTGACCACCCGTTGTTGTATTTCGCCTGCCCGAACATACAATTTAATCAGGTCGATACTGGCTATGCGCACCTGATCCATAAGCGTCTGCACAATAAAAGTTGGTTTTTTGTCCCCACCTTGTTGCCCCAAGGTACCTCCCATGGCTAACCAATCACCGGGTCTAAGGTCCTCACAGCCTGCCGTGGGGTCAAAACTCTGGTGCAAGCTGAGTCGAATGCGCGGCCCCGATGTAGCATAAATTTCTCGTCGCTTGAGGGCGGCAAACAAAGCTTCGCGTGTATTTTCATTGGCCCAAATCGCAGTCAAACCACCTGGATTGTATTCTGCATAGGTTTGTCGTTTAGCAAGGTCATCATCAAATTTAGCAAGCGCGCCGACCCAATTGCTTTCCTCCACGTCGCCAGGGCGACTGGCATGATTGTCCGTGGCACCCACAAAACCATACTGAAACGGGTTAACCCCGTACTGCTCAAAAAGATTCAGCCCTTTCGCCAACGCTGGCCGAACATATCCGCTGGATATTTGTGTTCGTTCCAGTACGGTTAACTCACGAGGTGCTTTGCGCAGTTCATCGCTAAGAGGAATTGGCATGGCGATTTCAAAATTGCAGGCTTCGTCATTGAAGCCAGCACCTGGAAAACACTCGCTAGAACCTTTGTGCTGATGAATTTCAACTAACTTCTCAAACTGTGCACGTAGACCTAATAGTTCCTTGTCGTGACCTTGTGTGTTGAAGCTGCCTCCCATACCGATATTGGAGTTGTGTGGTATCGCGATAACATCACAGCCGGCTAGATTAGTGCACTTACTTCGCAACGCTCGCCACAACGATTCCTGGCTCGGTTCATCAAAAGAATTGATAGGTCTTGTTGGGACTGTTGCCGTCGCATAGATGAGGTTACGATGCCAGTGCAAGTTGTTTGGAGATGCGGTCCACTCGCTGGCCACAAACGCGGTAAATTGGCCCGGCACGTTCGCGATTTCCGCAGCATCGATGGTCGTTTGCCACAAGCTTTTTTCTGCAGCATCGCAAGTAGCGTCGTCGACTTGACAGTTTCGATCACCCTGAAGGAGCGTGGGAAGAAAGAATTCGAAGAACCCCCTTCTCGAATCTTCTCGAGCTGCAACAGACAATTCAACACAGTAAGGTAGCAGTGGCATAGTATGGCATATTTGCATTAAGCCAAAGTACTCCGCGTGATCTGTGACCGCCGCGAAATCCAGCGGGCGTGCGAGTTTATGTGTACCACCACCGGGCAGGGAAATTTCCCCACCTTTGGCAAAATAGTAAGCATCCCTCGGTGTGGTTTGATTGTTGAGCACATAGGCATCCATCGAAAACGAAGTATGCGTATGCAGATCACCCCAGTAGATTTGTTTGTCAGAAACCCTATCTGCAGCAGTACACAGCATTGGTGCTGCCAAGGTGAGTATCAACTGAGCCAGCCGTAACGATTTATTCACTGCTCGCACTCCCTTACAAGTGTGGTTGGGCGATCAACTAACCACCATACACCAGTATCAGTTGGGTGGCAGCTTCAGCTTTGAACTCTAAACCGTAAGTACGCAATAGAGTTCTCCCGTGCACAAGCTCACCATTTGCGATACCCGAACCCTTACTCAAGAAGGCCATCACTTCTCCTTGTTGGGTAACAGATTGCCCCTCGCCGAGGTTAGCCACATCAATCAGTGTGTTGCTGTAAAACCTATCGCTCTGATTCTTCGGTCCTCCATAAACTTGCATCCGCTCGCCCTGCTGCGGTGTGTACACACGATAACCGGCAGACTCGCCGCTTGCATTAGGCAGAACCCATATCTGAATCATGTGGTTTGGGAGATCATCTGGGTTGAGCTCATTATGAGTAAACCCTTCTGCACCGGCACGTTGAACCTGCACCATTCCCGCTTCCAGCCCTTGCCCATGTTCGAGGGACCCAGCGTGTTGAATCTGACCTTCTACCATCACCGATAACACATCGATCTCGCGATGTGGATGTAACCCAGTTTCTCCTTTCGGTTGGAAATTAGCATCTGCCAAATACACAAAATTTCCCAAACCTTCAAAGGCCTGCGCATTCTTACGTCCAGCAAACACACGTGAATCGGTTACGAATTGTCGCTCTAATAGGCCAGCAAAACCCGCCTGGGGAAGGTCGTCATATCTCAATACTTCCATCTCCATCTCCATCTCCATCTCCTAATAATATGGTTGAAGAGCAGTAGTATTAGTTATCTTCTTACGCATATATATTCGATCTTATAACTTACTGTTGATAATTTGATTACTATATGTATCTCAATGATCTACTGGTTTTTACCGAAGTTGTCGAGCATGGCAGCTTTACCGCAGCTGGAAAAGCCCTGGC
>QIGT01000126.1 GCA_003230835.1 Gammaproteobacteria bacterium | reverse complement strand
GACCCCTGGGACCACGTCGAAGCCGCCATGGGGCTTGCTGTCGGTGGCCATCACGCCGCCGCCGCTGCGGCTTACGATTGGCTGGTCCGCCTGCAGCGAGCTGACGGCAGCTGGTTGGCGGCCTATCGCAACGGTGCACCCGCCGACGCCACCCGCGCCGAAACCAACTTCGTCGCCTACGTTGCAACCGGCGTCTGGCACCAGTTCCTCTGCACGGCTGACACAGAATTCCTGCGACGTCTGTGGCCAACTGTTGCTGCAGCCATGGAATTTGTGCTCGATCTGCAGACACCTCATGGCGATATCCATTGGGCCATCGACAGCCGCAAGGGCATCGACAGAGACGCACTTCTCACCGGTTGCAGCTCAATCTATGCGAGTCTGGGTTGCGCGTTGCAAATTGCCGCGACCCTTGGCGAGGATGGCACGCGATTGCGGTCCGGGCGCGCGGCGCTGGGCGAGGCAATTCGCGACAAACCCCACCGCTTCGATCGAACCTGGGAGTCCAAGGCACGCTATGCGATGGACTGGTTTTATCCAGTACTCACCGGCGCTATCAGCGGCAGCAACGCAACCGCTCGCCTCGAGGCACGCTGGCAGGAATTTGTCGAAGATGGCCTGGGCTGCCGCTGTGTCGCGGACGAGCCTTGGGTGACAATCGCCGAAACCTGCGAGTTGGTGATGGCACTGTGCGTCAACGGCCAGCAGCGCCGAGCTGCCGAGTTGTTCGCCTGGCTACAACGTTTTCAGGCGGACGACGGTAGTTGGTGGACTGGCTATGTCAGCCGCGATGAGAGCCTGTGGCCCGATGAGCGGCCTACCTGGACGGCCGGTGCGGTGCTGCTCGCTGCCGATACTTTGTACGGCATCACGCCTGGGCAGATGTTGTTTCTAGCGTCCCGAACCAACGATTCATAAAGATTTGCGCTGCAAGACCCCGAGGTAGTTAGCCAGGGGTGATGGATAAAACCGGAGAAGTACTCTATCGGCACGTTGGGCCGATTGCGGCTGGATGAAGACGTTTGTTCAAGCCGTGCATCCTACAAAGCGATGCGCGTTAGGCGTCTGCCGCCAAACGGAGACTCATGCGCTCGCCGCAACAACAAAGAGCCAAACGGAAAAGCCAAGACTCAGCATAAAGCTAAGGGACCGGAGCATGGCAAATCCCGCAATATAGAAAAAGACGTGAAAGAGTCGTGCGATAACAAAAAGAACTGATGCAATTGCTGACTGATAGGAATCCCCACCCGTTAGATGTGCCAAAATCACGGCGACTGCAAAAAACGGTAATGCTTCCCAGGCATTCGCCTGGGCCGCGTAGGACCGCGCACCTGCGCCCGTAAGTACGGCAGCCTGGTCTCTCGGGTTGCTGTTGTCGATGGAGCCCAGCATCGTTTTGCGAAAATAGTCACCCGCGATAGCAAGCCCATAAGGAATCATCGCTACGACCACCAGACACCACATTGGTACAGTCATCTTTGCTGCCACTACACGGAGTGCCAAGAAAGTTGGCACATAGATTAAACTAACATACTAACGGTCAATCGAAGCCTTACTTGCCGAATAGACAGTGTTCACGAGGGTCATCGAAAAACATAGCAGCGCCAATCCAAGCAAAGACGTTGGAACGATGAAGAAATACTTCATCGACAATATTAGAGCAACAAGTGAAATGAGAATGTTGACCCAAATGACTTCTTTTTCTGGAAACCCGAGCTTTCTGGCATGCAGCAGACTGAGCACACCGTAACCCATTAACAACACACCCATCATGAGACTAAAGCCTTCATGAAAAAGAAGGAGGTTTGAATCCGTGCCGAGCATCGTTATTGGAAACTCTTTCATCGTTTGCGTGATTTGGACTTTCTCCGGCGTACTAGGCGCAAAGGTAGCCGTAGCCAAATGGCCTACACCCACCAGAATGAACGACCAACTACCCACTTTGTAAGTAAAAGAAAGAAAGTTCACGCAGGCTTTCTCATTAGTGGTTCAATATTCCTAAAATACGGAGTCAGAGGAGGATTTAAGGTCAATCTTAGAAATTTTCCCGATAGCAGTTTTCGGTAACTCCTCAAGTATCTGTAGCAGTTTAGGAATTTCGATAGGCGAAAGTTTCTCTTTCAAAAAAAGCTGAAGGCTCTTCAAATCGAGACTTGTATCAGGGTGCAGTGAAACCACTGCCTTAACGGTTTCACCCCGATACGAATCCGGCGAACCGATGACGGCCGCTTCGCGAATACTCGGATGCGTATACAGCGCTTTTTCAACTAGGCGGGGGTAGACGTTGTAGCCGCTTGCGATGATCAACTCCTTGAGGCGATCAACTACAAAGACTGCTCCATTGGCATCGATGTATCCTGAATCGCCAGTGCGCAATAGATCGCCAATCATGACCTCATCGGTTTTGTCTTTTTGTTGCCAATAGCCTTGCATAATTTGTGGTCCGGCGGCACAAATCTCTCCAACTTCACCACGTAGCACAACTTTTGATGGATCATTAATCGATCTAATTTCTATGCGACTGCCCGCCAGGGCAAAGCCTGCAGAACCGTCGGGGGTATCTTTACTCGGCGGCGAAAAACAAACGCCTGAAGCGCTTTCTGAAAGGCCGTAGCCTTGCAGTAGCCTGCACCTGGTAACTCGTTGAAACATTGAGGATACCTCCGCTGGTAAAGGTGCGCCACCACCCACGCAATACCTCAACTGCGACCAATCTGCACCCTGACTTGCTTTAGCGTTGGCAATGGCAGCAAACATGGTTGGAACACCAAAAATGACCGAGATGCCCTTTTGCAAACAAAACGCTGTGGTTTCTTCTGGATGAAAACGCGCCGGGATGACAATCTCACTTGCCAGCGCAGTGACCACGACCATTATCCACCTCCTCTGAAGTACTAAAGACCGTTCTACCGCCCAGTTCAACGATTATTTTTCCTACCGTTGCGCTATATTTTGCTAGTTGCGAATCAGTGGGAGCGGATGCATTTGTCATGATTTGCTCAGTTGCTTGAGCTGCGGTTCAGGACCCAACACGATCCCCAGAAGTAATCGCACACCGTTCATTTTCTCAACTTCGGTGTCTTGATGCCTTCGCTAAAAGAATGCTCGCCAGTAGCGGTATCGTTGAAAATCCCGCCATTAACCAAATGGGAGAATCAAGCATCACACAGAGAGGTAGACCTGCTGCTGCCAGACCTGCAAACGGGTAACGATCACCACCCCAATTCGCGCACAGAAAAAACAAGAACATCGAAACAGTGTTCATACGCATAATTGATCATGAAATCAAAACGTGGCTTTAAGTGGGTGTCCACAAGCCAGTGCATCATTTCATCTGAGCGATTGCTTGCATCCACTACAAATCGGAATAACTCAGGGTGCGCGGCGAGATAGCGCCAACTGCAGCGTGAACGATCGTTTCCTTGCGAGCATTTCCCTGATGGGATTTACGTTGCGCTTTTCTGACAGTGGACATATACATTCAGGCCGCAAGCAGAACTGAATCGACGGGCTCTATTCCAAGTGACGTGCGAATATGCTCGATGGGTTCTTCTACATTCGCCCAAAAATTCCAACCATGACCCAAATCGCGATTAATTGCCGATCCACACACCAGAGAATGGAAAACTTCAACCGCCATTTTGGCTGTGCAATACGCCCTGGTAACCGTGGCATCGGGAATGGGGCGACATTTACGCTCGCTGTATGTATTACAAGCGCAAACAACAGGGTAAAG
Source organism: Gammaproteobacteria bacterium (assembly GCA_003230835.1). Taxonomy (GTDB): domain Bacteria; phylum Pseudomonadota; class Gammaproteobacteria; order Pseudomonadales; family Azotimanducaceae; genus UBA4421. The sequence continues at coordinate 1,798 of QIGT01000126.1, read as the reverse complement.
AAATCCCAGTTGCCACCCGTGTAACCAGCCTGAACAGTAGGCGCAGTTCGTTCTGCGTGTGGTTAGCGTTATTGGACAGCGGCGAACCGATGCAGCCTGAGTAGGTGTTACACCATTGAGGCGGATGTACGCTATGGGGTACGGTCTATATGACACTTATTGATTGCTTGATCGCGGCAGTTGCGATCCGAAACGATATTGTCATATTGCACTTAGATTCTGACTTCGAAGTTCTTGCTCGACACACCGCACTCAGAATTGACTAACCAGCCGAGCGCAATGCGGCTAACAAATTAGACAGAGTACGAACGCACCGTATTCAAGGCAGAGCGAATTCAGAAACAAACCGTTGAAAAGGCATCACTCTGACCCCTTTGAACAATTCATAGTCTTTTTCGCCCGTGTGCACCTGCAAGAATTGAGGGACTTCGGTACGGTCTTTAAAGTACTTGAGGTGAGGCGATACATCTTTGTCACTGAGCTTGCACTCCACCGCGAACAGAGGTTTTGAGTCTTGAAGAACAACAAAGTCCACTTCTCTTTTATCTGTGTCCCTCAGGTAGCGCAACTCCATGGAATAACCCTCACTGTCTTCACGGTAATGACAGTACTTGAGCAACTGTGATGCAACCAGGTTCTCAAACCTGGCACCTTCATCCTTTAAAACTGACCAGTCCCAAAAGTAGAGTTTTTGCTCCTTCTTTACCGCACGGATTTTCGGCGAACCGAAGGGTGACAACCGGAAAGTAAGGTAGAGATTGTCGAAGATGGTGATCCATCTTCGAATTGAATCATGAGATACCTGTAAATCTTCCCGCAACGATTGCAATGACAAGGGAGAAGACACACGATCCAACAAGGCTGTGTAGAGCAGCTCGAGCAAACTCACTTCACTTACCTTCTCCAGTGAAATCAAATCTTCGTTGATTACTCTTGTTTGCCGTTCCAACTGCCAGCGCCGCAGCTGGCGATCGTTCTGCTTCGACAGAGGTTCTGGAAAACCGCCATAGATCAATAAACTTTCTAAATCGGACTTTGTTGGGCTGGCCGAAAGTTCACCAAGCGAATAAGGGTGTAGTCGATAGTAGTGATATCTGCCCAGGAGCGAGTCACCCCCTTTCCGATAGTGATCCAGTCTGGCCGAACCCGTCACAATGGCGCTTCGAGCAGAGGCAAATTCATCGTAGTAACCTTTCAGCATGCCTCGCCATCTAGCAAACTTATGGATTTCGTCGAATATCAGCGTTCGATCTGCAGGAAGTTCACCGGCCAGGATTCTCTGGCGGTGTTTTGTGATATCCCAGTTCAAATAGGCTGAATCATTGGATTTTACATTTATCAGATAGAGGGCGAGGGTTGTTTTGCCCACCTGACGCGGCCCACCGATAAAAACCAGCTTGTTTTGCAAGTCAGCCCGACAATCGCTTGCGATATATCTTCGCTTCGATAACTCAACCATCTGTTCATACATTTTATTGATCGTACCAAAAATAACTCATGAGTATATTTTGGTCAACAAGATTATTTAGGCACGTCAAGCTACAAAATTTCAATGCCGGTCGCTTTGTAATGTTCGAGCAACCAATTCATAAAGATCTGCGCCGCAAGACCCCAAGCGTGCGGGTGAACTCTGCAGCTTCAAATAACCCGGAGTTCTGTGCCAATTCGAAGATGTGGCGCGGCGCCTGCCCACCCTCTGCCTCGCTTGCAAATATATCGTGTACTGCAAGATAGCCTTCGGGCAACAGGTGCGGCAACCAGGCTCGCAGATCGGTCTCGGCTGCAGCAAAACTGTGCC
>QIGT01000226.1 GCA_003230835.1 Gammaproteobacteria bacterium | reverse complement strand
ATCTTAAGGTTGAATGGCGTGGCGTAAGCCTGCCGATCCCCACCACCATATGGCGTTCCATCGGATATTCCTACAATACCTTTGTCGTAGAAACCTTTCTAAGTGAAATGGCATATGCGGCTGGGGCAGATTCAGTGGAGTATCGCATGGGTTTGTTGAGGACAAATCCACGCTTGAAGCACTGCTTAGAAAAAGTTAGAGATCTTGCAAATTGGGATAGCTCAAACAAGCACCAAGGCGTTGCCACCTACAATTTCGGCAGAACGCAAGTCGCTGTGATTGTGGAAATAACCGGAAGTAACATCGAAGATTTCAAAATGGATAAGGCCTGGTGCGTAGTAGATTGTGGCATTGCGGTCAATCCGGACTCTGTAAAAGCACAGATTGAAGGTGGCATCGTCGACGGCCTGTCGGCAGCCCTCTATGGGGGGCTAAGCATTCGAGATAATGCTATACAACAAAGTAATTTTCACGATTATCAACTCTTACGGATAAACGAGACGCCCCTCATTCAAGTTGAAATCATACCCAGTCTCGAATCACCGAGCGGAATCGGTGAGGCGGGACTACCTGTTGCTGCACCTGCGCTCGCTAATGCATTATTTAGCCTAACAGGTAAGCGGACGTACAGACTACCCATCAAAGGAGACTTGAGCCGATAGCTTTCCAAAAGAAACCTGCTCGGTATTTGCAAGCCCGAGGCTATGAGTTAAGTTGGCTTAGTATTTCAGCATGCCGCGCGTGGGATAGTTGGTATTGAGCAAACAACCATAATGCTGGGAGCAGGCCGATGGCAAAAGCAGGGCCCGCCACAATCGACAAAGCGAGTAATGACTCTTGAGGCACATCGGCAGCAGATCTGATGTGTTCTCCTGCGGGCCAGTTTATCAGATCAAGCACCAATCCACTTGCTGCGGCACCGATACCCGCTGTCGCTTTGATGACGAAGGCATAAGCTCCAAAGAACACACCTTCAGTACGTTTGCCTGTCTCTAGTTCGTGCTCGTCGGCAATGTCTGCCAGCATCGAGTTGATGGCAACAATGAGCTGGCTAATGGCGAGCCCTGCGGCAAATTGTGCAACGACCAGTCCGACGAGATTAGCCGTAGTTCCGAGTGTTGGAAACAATCCCGCATAATGAAGTCCAACTGGAGTAGCCGCAAAAAAACACCAACCAGTCGCGCCCCAAAGAACTGCTTGTTTCTTTTCGATATGTTTGGCAAGAGTAGCTGCTAGGCCGTAACCCACTATAGTGCCTAATGGCAACGCAACCAGCACGTAGATCATATGGCTTGATTTCACCTGCCAAAAATATGTATTCAAATACAAACCCAGAGCCATACCTATACCAATCGGTACAGAAATAACAATAAATCCTGCAACCAAGCTTTGGAACGATCGGCTACGCATGGCTTCGGCAACATCCATAAAAGGCGTTGACCAATGCATACTTGGGTCATTCTCATTACGCGGAAGAGACTGTGCCGCTTTCTGAGTTCCTAACGACATCACTGCTACCGAAGTAAACATAATTGCAGCTAACAAGCCCGCAAATGGCGCGTAGGCGTCACGATTCAGTTGGCCATTCGAAAATGAATCTGTAGAAACAAAAAAAACTCCAAACCCCAGCGCATAGACGAGAATATAGCCGAGCGAGCCAAACACTTGGCGGTAGGCGACCAAGCTCGTACGTTGGTGATAATCGTTGGTCAATTCCGCACCCAAGGCTAGGTGTGGTACATGATAAAGTGTCAGCATGAATCGCAGCACAATCGACACAATGAGCATCCATAGAAATAACTCAAACTCTCCACTCACTTGGGGGTTGAAAAGGAAGTAGTATCCCACCGCAAGCGGAATAGAGGCAGCGTACATGAAGGGATGTCGACGACCGAGTCGTGATCGCCAGTTGTCAGAGAGCGAACCTACTAAAGGGTCGGTGATGGCGTCCACACACATGGCGATCACCATCGCCAGTGCACACAATGACCCAGAAACACCCAGAACCTGATTGTAGAAGAACAGTAGAAACAAGCTAAAAGACGATGTCTTTATCCCCTCAGCAAGTTGCCCAAAGCAGTAACTGAATTTGGTAGAAGTAGATAAATCACTCATCGAGCGTGCAGTATTCACGGCATTCGAAAACAAATCTGGCACTATTCATTTCTGTAGGTCAGCATTTTTCTGCAATTTTTTCTTAGCAGCTTCTACCGGGCTTAATATTGTTGGTTTTTCTCTGGGGTCCTTGTCATTAGCCATAATCATATGGTCATGCAAAACCATATAATTGGCATGGGCTGCTTGAACGGCAGTACGATAGCCCATGGCATCTTGGGCACCATTAATCGATTGCTTTAACATGCGCAAGGTAATCAAGTCATTTTTTGCAATCCGTTCCGCCTGTGCCCAGGTTTCTTGCTCTAGTTGTTCGCGTTGAACAACTCGGTGTACTAAGCCGAGCTCGTACGCTTCCTGTGCAGGTACAAATCGATTTTCGAATAAAATACCTTTGGCACGACGAATTGCCATGTCCCAAGGTGCGGTAAATAGTTGTAGGTGGGAAGGCAAAAACATCGCATCGTCTGACGCGACGATGAGATCCATACAGGAGGCAATCAAGTAACCACCAAATATACAGTTCCCTTGGACCTGAGCAATGGTGGGCTTCTTGAGGTCACGCCATCGCAACGAGGCGTCAACATAATAGTCCCACGTGTACTGTAGATGAGCCATATTGCCAGAGCCGTAGTCGTGTGGGCGAGATTTGTAATCCTCTTTCTGTTGCGGCGTACCCAGGTCGTGCCCGGCTGAAAAGTGTTCACCTGCACCCTGCAATATAACCACACGGATGCCCGGATCTTTTTCCAACTGACTAAATGCGTCATCCATTTCTTCGATCATCTTAAACGACTGCGCATTGCGAAACTCCGGGCGATTGGCTCTTACAATGCCTATTCTGCTACTTGTTTCGACCTCTATTTGTTCGTAGGACATAATCAGGTATTCCCTAAATTCTAGTTATTCGGTTTCAGCCACGACCACGCCGGATATTTCATTTTGGAATAGCTCATCGATTTGAGATTCACTTTTACCAAGCTCTCGCAGAATCTCTCGACTGTGCTGCCCTAACCTAGGCGATGGTTGCTGATCTTTACTTTCTGCATTTCTAAAATGCCAAGGTGCTCCATTGTATCTATGCGACCCTACATCTGGGTGGCTCAGTGCTTGAAACCAACCGCGGTGCTCTAGATGCTCGCATTCGAGTGCTTCGTGCATTGAACGTACAGTCGTCGCACAAATATTTTGCGCTTGCAGTTTGTCCATTAAATCTGGTGATGAGAAATTCCTACTCCATTGCGCGATGGCGGAATTCAGCAGGCTGCGATTGATGATTCGGCTCTCATTACTTGCGAACTCTTTTTGACAAAACGAAGGGTGGTCTGCAACACACAGAAAACGCTGCCACTGCTCATCATTCTCGATGCTCAATGCTAGCCATTTTTTATCACCCTTTGTTGGGTAAAAACCTCTAGGAGCATATGACCTTTCACTCGGATTATTTTTGTCGCCGAGCTGGGCGTGCAGCAAAATGTCACCAACGAAACCAATCGCTGCTTCCATCATACTACCGTCAACAGCCTGACCCTCTCCGGTTCTTTTTTGGTGGAACAAAGCTACCAACGTGCAGGCTGCCATTTGATACCCGCATATGGCATCAGCCTGATAGAACCCCATTAACATAGGATCACCTGATTCGTAACGATGGAAATAGTCCCATCCGGCAATGGCCTCTATGGTCGTACCATTCGCCTTATACTCACTCATTGGACCTGTTTTTCCGAACCCCGAAAAAGATGAGACGACAAGGGAGTCGTTTACTGCGTGCAAAGACGGCGCGTCTAATCCAAAACGACCCATCACCGCGGGCGTGTAGTTGTCCATAACCACATTTGCGTCTAAGGCTAAAGACTGAAACAAAGATCGCCCCTGGTCAGTTGTTAAATCCAAACATAGGGAGCGCTTGTTTCGGTTAACACTATTGTAGTTCGGGCTACTGTTGACTTCTTCAGCCTTTACTTGCATCACAGGTTTTGGATTGACAGCAAGCTGACGCCAGACATCGGGTCTTTTGTGAGATTCTATCTTGATGACGTCAGCGCCTAGATGCGCCAATAGCATGGATGCGAACGGACCAATCCACGCTTGGGTCACATCTAAAATTCGGACGCCTGTTAGTGGCGGTGGTAGGCTGTTTTGCTCTAAAGCTAAGCCCGTCGTATCGATTGACGTCGCGGTCCATGCTAGTTGCTCAAAGTCAATCTGATCATCCTGCCCATGTATGGCCTCGGGGGTGACGGGTTTGGTACGGGACATTTTTGCAGCCGCACCGGGTATTTGAACAGTCCCCAAACCAGCGATCTCCATATCATTAAAGAAACCCCGCGAGGCTAAATGAGGATCATCAAGTAAATCTTGCGGTGAATTTACTTTTCCACATGCAACGCCCGCAGAGAGTAGCCCCGAAACCAGCTCGCTAGTTGTCAGCATCTTAGTATACCGACTGAGGTATTCAGCATTTTTGTCGGTTTGAAAAGGCATCTGGAAAAAGTCCTCAGGCCAATCTTTTTCGGGGATATTTAATACCGCCTTAATACCCTTTATTTCGAGAGGGTGGCCCACCATCATCGAAACATGACCATCTTTCGTGGGCAGCAAGCGAACCCCAAGAGGCCCCCCTTTTCGGCGTAGACGAATACCTAAGTATTCTGATTGTAAGAAAGGCAAAATCGCACTTAGGGCCTCATTCTCTGCGGCATCAATATGCTGGGATATGCCCGTCGACTCACGCTGATAGAGAGCAGAAATCGCCGCGACAAATGCACTAACACCTGCCATTAGTGGAACTATATGGCCCGGCGCAGGCAGTGGCGCGGCGTCTGGCTTGCCATTCATGTCCGCGTACCCAGACATCGCTTCGACGTCCAAATTACTCGCGGCCAACCCCTTGAATGGCCCTGTGGCACCAAAGGCAGACAGGGTGACAAAAATCGTGCTAGAACAGGCGGTCTGCAAATCCTTCAACTTGACCCCCAACTTCGCAAAACCCATCTCATCATGATCGGTTATGAAAACGTCAGCCTTGCCAACCATGTCGATAAGGTCCGAATAACTGACGTTCCAGCGGACAAGTCGTTTGTTAGCAGCCACGTAATGCCAAAGCATCGGGTTTTGAAGTTCCAACCTAAATTCTTGAGTATCGGCGAGTACGGCCACGTCCGCTCCCCAAAGGGCAAATTGACGACCGCAGTACGCAGCCGACACACCAGTCGTCAGCTCGAGAATTTTTATTCCCGCTAATCCAGTGGATCCGTTCATTCGCGCACAACCCTCTTAGCTATATTGTTTGTAGTCATCAATTAGTCATCGACATGTGTTATAGAATGTATATAATAGCAATCCTTATTATAACATGTCTATAATAAATTTTTTTAATGGAGATCATTATGAACCAAGCAAACACCAGGCTTATCTATG
>QIGT01000326.1 GCA_003230835.1 Gammaproteobacteria bacterium | reverse complement strand
AGACAAAAGCTTAATCCGATCGCACTTGAATTCCGCGACAAAAATGTATTGCTGGTAGATGACTCTATTGTGCGTGGTACGACGATAACTCAAATTATTCAGATGGCGCGTGATGCAGGCGCGCGCAAAGTTTATGTTGCATCCGCCGCACCGGCGCTAAGGCACCAGAATGTGTACGGTATAGACATGCCGGCCAGAGAAGAGTTTGTTGCGCATCAGCACACAGACGCAGAAGTTGCTAAAATTGTTGGTGCAGATTGGTTGGTCTATCAAGACCTAACCGACCTGCAAAATAGTGCGCGAGAAGGCAATCCGAGTGTGCGTGAGTTTGAATGTTCCACATTCAATGGTGAATACGTGACTGGTGACATAGATGAAGAGTACCTGCAGCGACTATCCTTAACGCGCAACGACAAAATGAAGCAGAGTCATGACGCCGAATTCGCTACAGAGCCAAACGTCCTCGAGCTGCACAACCACGCGTAAATCTGTGGTCGAACCAAGGGCGAGTGTGAAGCATCAAATCGAAGACCTAATTGGCGCCCTCAATGGCGTACTGCTCGGTAAAGAGACCCAAATCAAGTTGAGCCTGGCGTGTTTGTTCGGGCGGGGGCATCTGCTCATAGAAGACTTGCCAGGTATGGGTAAAACTTTGCTCGCCCACGCCTTGGCAAAAGTTTTGGGGCTCTCATATAACCGCATTCAATTCACCTCAGATGTATTGCCCTCGGATATTATTGGGGCCACTATATTCGACCGCGAACTGAACAATTTTCGTTTCGTAGAGGGCCCAATTTTTGCGCAGTTGGTGTTAGCTGATGAAATAAATAGAGCGACACCAAAAAGCCAAAGCGCGTTGTTGGAGGCCATGGAAGAACGACAAGTGACCAATGATGGCCACTCACGCCCGCTGCCAGCACCATTTTTCGTAGTCGCCACACAAAACCCGTCTACCCAAGCGGGCACGTTCCCGTTACCCGAATCTCAAATGGATCGTTTTCTAATGAGAATTGAACTGGGTTATCCGGAGCCGGCGGCGGAACGTGAGCTGCTGCTAGGTGGCAACCGTCGAGTGCTGCTGGAACAGCTAAAGCCAACGATCGACTTAGACCAGCTGAACGCTATTCAAAATGCTGTAGATAGCATAAAAATATCGGATCCCTTGGTGGACTATGTGCAACGCTTGGTTGCCTTTAGCAGGCATGGCAACGAGTTCGCCTATGGCCTGTCTCCGCGGGGTGCACTGGCTATGTTACAAGGTGCTAAAGCCTGGGCTTTGATTTGTGACCGGACCCACGTGGTACCGGAAGATGTTCAAGCGGTGCTGCCTAGTATCGTAGAACATCGATTGCGAGAGTCTGCAGACTACGCTGGCCATGGTGGTGGTGCACTCGCCCAGAAACTGCTGGGTAGTGTCGACGTTGTAAGCTGATTGCGGCATACAGTGCGCCATACAAAGGTGAATCGATAATGGATGGCCCCGAAATTATACAGTCTGCCATGGGTGCAAGATTCACCAAATTCTTGAATCGGCGTATTCCACCTGCAAACAGCGTTACCCTAAGCCAGTCTAATATTTTCATCTTTCCAACACGCTCTGGATTCGCCTTCGGCATGTTGTTACTCATACTGGTGCTCGGTGCTATCAACTACCAAAATAGTTTGGTGTATGGGGTGGCGTTTCTATTGGGCAGCATGTTTACCGTTACCATCTTGTATACATTTAGAAATCTGTCTGGATTGACAATAGAACTGGCAGAAACTAAGCGTGGATTCGTTGGTGAGGATGTTGAGTTTTGTGTACGCATAGAACGGCCTAAGGGTAAGGGCAGAGAGGGTATACAAATTGGTTGGCCGAATGAGTATAAGCAGTGGGTCGAAATATTCGATGATGAAGCCAGCTTGGTTCGCCTTTATGTTATTGCAGAAACGCGAGGGTGGATGCGGCCTGGACGCATGCTGGTGGAGACCTATTATCCGTTGGGCTTGCTGCGTGCGTGGACCTGGGTAGATATCAATGCACGGGGCCTGGTCTACCCCCAGCCTATTTTTCAAGATACGCCCAACTTGCAATCGAGCAAGCATAGAGATGATGGTGTCCTCATCGACCCGTTAGGCAGTGATGATTTTGTGGATATTCGTGAATACACACAAGGCGACCCGATTAAGAATATCTTGTGGCGTGCCTACGCAAAAACAAACAATTTAGTTGTGAAGCGCTATGCCAGTTATCTTGAACCACGCCTTTGGTTCAGTTTTGACGACTGTATAGGCGGAATGGAAGAGCGTTTAAGTCGGCTTGTTGGGCTCGCTCTGCAAGCCACCCAAGCAGAAAGAGAGTTCGGTCTAAGGCTGCCTAACCTAGAAGTACCCCCCGGCCTGGGTCAGGTTCATCTAGATCGCGTGCTCAAAGAGTTGGCACTGTATGGTATCGAAGACAAATAAGCCTAAGGTAGGCGTTGCCCTGCAAATCCCCCGCAACAGCTTGGCGTTGTTAATGATTGCTCAAGTTGTTGTGATTTTGCCATTGGCTGCGCACATTACGTTGTGGATTGTGGCCGTTTGTTTGATGTGTGGTTACTGGCGAACCCAAGTGCATCGAGGACGCTGGGATTATCCGGCCGGGTGGATCAAAACCCTGTTCGTAATCGCTTCCATCTTAGGTATCGCATTGTCAGGGTATCGAACTTTTAGCCTTGAAGCCGCGACCTCTTTGCTGGTACTCGCCTTCGCTTTGAAGCTTGTTGAGATGAAGTCTCGGCGAGATGCTTATTTGGTAATCTTCTTGAGCTATTTTCTGGTCGCCACGGCCTTTTTGTTTGACCAATCTATGGCCACCGCAGCTTACGAACTGATCGCTGTCATTGTTGTCACCGCGGCCATGGTGGGGATGAACCAACTCCATGCCCAGGTGCGGCCACTGTCGTCTTTCTGGATTGCGTCCGGTTTAGTGCTGCAAGCTCTACCTCTGACCTTAGTCATGTTTTTATTGTTTCCCCGTGTCGCTCCACTTTGGTCAGTACCGTTACCGAGTAGCGCAAAGACGGGCATCAGTGATCGATTGACCCCTGGCGATATTGCATCGTTAACCCAATCAGATGAGCTCGCGTTTCGTGTGGTATTTGACGGCAATGTACCGGCGCAAAGAGATTTGTACTGGCGGGGTCTGGTTTATTCGAATTTCTTGCGCGGTACGTGGAGTATTGCGCAACCACTTCAGCCCATTCAAATCGAGCCGAGCAACGCTGCAAGCGTAACGCCAAACCAAGTATTGAGTTATGAGGTGTTCCTGGAACCCACTCAAAGCAACTGGTTGTACGCTTTAGATACCCCGGTACAGTATGGTTCACGCATGGATCTACTGGCCGACTACCGGCTTGTGAGTAAAGAACCCGTGTTATCGGTGACGCGTTACGCGTTGCGCAGCGATACCAATTTTCGAGCAGACCTTAGCCTGCCGCCTTACATTCGTGCCAGGGAAACCACCTTACCCCCCAATGACAACCCGCGTTTACGGGACTATGCGAAGCAGCTACGCGAGCAAGCGGGCAGTGCCGAAAAGATGATTGCAATGATGCTCGAGCAGATCCGTAACCAACAATTCACCTATACGCTCAGTCCTACTACATTATCGAGAACCAACAGTATCGATGAATTCTGGTTCGACAGCAGACGTGGTTTTTGCACGCATTATGCAGGCGCTATGGTTTTTGCCTTGCGCTCAGCCGACATACCTGCGCGCATGATAGGGGGCTACCAAGGCGGTGAAGTGAATCCAGTAACCGGTCACATCGTGGTACGTCAGTACCAGGCTCATTCCTGGGTCGAGGCTTGGCTACCTGAAAAGGGTTGGACTCGATTTGATCCCACTGGCGCGGTGGCGCCAGAAAGGGTTGAAAGCGGCTTAAACGCTGCGCTTTCAGCAGAAGATCGTGCGGTTCTTTCGTTTTTGTCGAACGCGCGAATGGGATCAGACAACTTCATTGGAGATATCCTGCAATGGACCGACTCTCTAGAGCATAGATGGAACTTATGGGTTGTGGGCTATGACACAACCACCCAGCTAAGTGTATTAACCGAATTGTTAGGAGAAGTGACGCCGAATCGAATCGGTATTGCATTGTTAGTGGGCGGCGGGGTCAGTTTGTCGCTGGTGGCGATCGCGTTATTTTGGCGCAGGAGACCTTTACAACAACACAAGGTGGAACGGCTATTCCAAATTTTTTGCGTGAAAATGGCACGCCAAGGGCTGCAAAGAGGCGGCGACGAAACCCCTGTTGCCTACATCGCTAGGCTAGCGGTGCTCGCGCAAGTCGATACGAATGCCATGCAAGCAGTATTGCAACAGCAACTTTACGACCCCGAGGCACACTTCTCTTTTCGTGATGCCCAGTGGCTTCGTCAAGAGTTGCGAAAACTTCGATTTCGACTTGCATTTACTACGACAGGAACCGCATCCTAGCCACTGTCCTAGCTGCGTAAGATTTCGTGTGACTCTGAAAAAGCGCTCCCCATGCGTAGGAATTTGTTCAACCACCTATGGCGACTTGGTCTGCCGCGGCTGCAAACGATTTGCCCACGAGATAGTGGCATGGAATGGTTACGACGATGAACAGCACGCTAGGGTATGGCGGCGCTTACTTAACCTGCGTGAGGAAGTGGTCGACCAAAACTTATGCGTCCTCGAGCCGAAAAGGTATCAACAAGCCTGTGTTGAGGCCGGGTCAACCAGCCAAGGTACGGAACAAATTCATGACTTACTTCGCTTCATGGTCAAATCTAACCTCACTTTAGAATGGGCAGGGTTGGTGTCATTGTTGCAAGAAGTCGAAGCACTGTCGGTACTACAAAAGATTGATGCCGAGATCTATCGACGCTCGTTGGCGCATTACGAACGCAATTTCAAGACTCTCGTATGAGCAGACCTGATATCGAACCCATTTTGGAATTTCTATCGGTGCCGACGCCTCAAGCCTGGCTGGATGAAGCCGCTACAAACATACCGACATTGCTCATCGATCACGCTAACTGCGAGAAAAAGGCCGCCAGTACTGCATTGAGTCTGATCTACAGATACGTAGAACGTAGTGACTTGCTCTATAAAATGTCGCGCTTGGCACGAGAGGAGTTGCGTCATTTTGAGCAGGTACTCGATTTGATGCGAGAACACGGGGTCGCCTACCGCCAGCTTGGTCCTTCTCGGTATGCGGGCGAGCTACATAAATTGGTGCGTAAGAATGATCCTGCGCGGCTCATCGATGTATTGATACTCGGCGCTGTGGTTGAAGCAAGATCTTGTGAGCGGTTTGGGCAACTGGTGCAGGTTTTGCCAGCATCGGTGGGGAACCTGTATCGTCAGCTGATTAATTCAGAAGCCAGACATTTCAAAGATTACTTGAACTTAGCCGAAGAGGTGGCCGCAGAGGTGCCTAACGAAAATATTGCTGACAGAATCGCGGTGTTTTTGCAGCGTGATGCGGAGTTGGTGCAAAGTGTTGATGAACAATTCAGGTTTCATAGCGGTGTGCCAGGCTAAAACATTCTAG
>QIGT01000090.1 GCA_003230835.1 Gammaproteobacteria bacterium | reverse complement strand
CCATGAACAAAGCACCTAGTCTCACCCGTTTAACCGGCCAAGATAGTTGTCGCCAAACCGGCCACGTTAATTGTCGTCGAACACAAGACGTGTTCGACACTCTAGATGCAGAGGCAGCAACCGATGACGAAGAAACGCGCTAGAATGTAAGCTATCGAAACTGGAGGTCTGCTGATGGCTGAAGTTAACAACATTACTCAAGAGCTACATAAAGAAATCGATGCGGTGCCGGAGGCCGATCGGGCGTTGCTGTTGCGCATCGTAAAATCCTACCGAGAAGGTACAACAGAAGCTTATGAGCGATGGTTCAAAAAAGCCGTTGAGATCGGGAAACGGGAAGCGGCCGAGGGTAAGTTAGTGGATCATGCTGAGGTAAAAGCTAAGTGGCAGGCGAAGCGTGCAGCTCAAATGGACTAGAGCGTCATTGGCTGATCTAGATGCAGTTGAGATCTACATCGCTGAAGATAACAGTCCTGCTGTGGCGTTAAACATCGTGCTCAATATCCTAGATACGACGGAGAGTATCTTGCCGGAACACCCTGAAGCTGGTCGGCCGGGTCGTGAAGACGAAACGCGAGAGCTTGTGATTGACGGCATCCCTTTCATTGTAATTTACCAGCTAGCGGACCGAGTCGAAATACTGCGAGTCATGCACGGTGCTCAACAATGGCCGCTCGTTGCTAAATAGAGAGTAAGGCTGCTGCAGCCTACACTGCGTGGCTCCGACACTCTGTGGGTTAACGTAATGTAGCCATTATGTGCAAATTAGGCACCGGCCTCACTGTCGTGCCAGCGGTTAAATAGGAGCGGCTGCTACAATCTTAAAAGTGCATTTAGGAAAAAGTCTGGGTAAGGTCGGTCTGTGTTAAGACAGTTGCCAGTCAAGTGGTTGATGCATCAAGGGGAAATGCGTTGTGAGGTATAACGGTACGCTAAGTGAACCCATCTTCGCTAGATCCTAAAATGACCTGACTTAGGCGTGAGTAGTTGCTGAAACTGCGCGCTACCAAATTGAAGGTCGCACCAGTCTGAGTCGAATGCAAATATTGCTATCCCAAGCGTGACTAAATTTGATGTTACCAGTGTGTTTGACATCATGTTGGCAGCCATGGTGAGCCCTGGGTTATGGGCCACAATAGCAACGTCGAAAACATCCTTTGGGGTACTTTGTAAGGTAGCTAAAATCACTTCGGGTGAGGCGAGGTAGAGCTCGGGTAGCTGCACCAGTTGCGCGCCACTGCCTTGAGCAATAGGCGTCGCTGTGTCTACTGCACGGCAGGCGGTACTGCACCAAACCCAACTCAACTGCTTATTTTTCTGTTCACACCATGCCTGGACCGTATTCGCATCGCGTTCGCCGCGGGAGTTTAGACGGCGCTCGTGGTCAGCTTGCTGCGGTGCACCATTGCTGGCCTTGCCATGTCGAATTAACCAAAATCGCCGCATGAGTTTAGCGTTAGCTCCAGAGGTCGAAAAATTCTTGCAGTGCCTGCATTTGGCCTCCAGCGGTTGCACTTGGCACAATAATGGGTGTTTTAATTCCTGCATCAAACCAAGCCTCGATACCTTCTCTCACTTCGCTGGCGGTGCCAAATAAGGTGGTGTCTGCTAGCCAGCGATCTGACAAGCATTGAGGGATTCGGTCGAGGTCCTTGGCGGCCAATGCAGTTTCGACATCATTCATTTCTTCTTCGTAACCGGCTTGTTTCCAATAGTTTCGATAATTTGGCAGGAAAGCATAACTGGTCAGGGTGCGGCGGTTGACCGCCATGGCAGCTTCGCGGTCATCACTAATACAGGTGGGTATCATATTGCCGATAAAAAAGTCATCACTGCTGCGATTCTTGTCGGAAAGTACCCCGAGCGAATGGCTCATATGAGCACGCGCACCGTTGGCGAACACCATACCTTGGGCAATTTCGTCAGCAAGTTGGATCATCTTGTTGCGTAGTGTGGCTAACACAATAGGGGGTAAATCGCCTACACGAGGAACGCCACGTAAATCTTCGACAAATTTGCGTGTATCGCCTAACGGCGCGCCTTGTTTGATGCCTAATCGATTCATTGCGGGTGCATGGCTAACCCCTAGCCCAAAATGAAATCGCCCGGCGGAAATCTCATGCAGAAAAGCTGCTGTACCTGCAAAATCTGTCGCATTTCGAAGGTATATGGGCATGATGCTGGTGCCAATCTCGATGGTATTGGTGGCCATTGCAATGGCAGTACACAGTGACAAACTGTCGCCCAAACTGGGTCCGTAAATCCCCGGAAAGCCTTGTTTTTCGATTTGTTGGGCTATTTCAATTGTTTTAAGACGTCGTCCAGGCACGGCGACTAAGCTCACAGCAGGTAGTTGGGTCATTTGCTTTCCTTGTTGAAATATAGGTTATGAATTTAGGTGAGTAATTTAGTGAGCTGGGATACTAGCTGTTCATTTTCTTGCGCTGTGCCGATACTGATGCGCAATTTGTCTTGCAGTTTGTCGGTTTCGAAATATCGAACCAATATCCCTGCTTCCTGCAACCGTTGGCACATTTGTTTGGCATCGATTTTTGCACTAGGCGGCACTGTCACCAGTATGAAATTACTCTGGCTTGGAGGGCTCGATAGGCCCAATTGCGCAAGATTATTGGATAGAGTGGTACGTTGAGTGCGTACTCTTTCCCAAGTGCTTTGTGCATAGTTCTGGTCAAGAATGCTGGCGAGGCCAATAACTTGGCTGAGGTGATCAATATTATAACTGTCTCGAGTTTTGGCTAAGATAGGCTCTATTAAGCCTTTCTGACCTAGTAGATAACCGAGACGCAAACCCGCGAGACTATAGCCCTTGCTGAATGTCCGAAGTATTAAAACATTGTCGTGTTGGGCCAGTAACGACTCACTGGCGTAGGCATGCTGGGGATCTATGAAGTTTGCGTATGCCTCATCGATGAGTAATACGCCCCTGAGTTCACTTGCGACCTGCGCTAGTTTCGCAACGGGCAGCAGGGTGCCTGAGGGGGCGTGAGGGTTCACTACGCAAGCCAGTTCTACGTTTGCTGTGTTCAGGGTAGCGGCGAAGTCATGCGGTAGTTGCCAGTCATCTGTTAAAGCTACGCGTATAACATGTGCATCATGTATGTCTGCAAGTACCGAGTATAGAGTGTAACTGGGTTCAGCCATGCCAAAGGTAGATTTCGGATTTACAAATGTGGTGATGGCGAGGCGCAGTGCCTCGTCTCCGCCATGGGTAACCACTACTTGGTCAGTGGTTATATGGTGCAAAGTTGCGATCGCTGCACGCAGATTGTCCGCGGTAGGTTGTGGGTATCGGCGTAAACTGGCGGCATCCACGTTCTTTAGAGCTTCGTCCACTTTGGGGCTCGGCGGGTAAGGATTTTCGTTGGTATTGAGCTTGATGGTTAATTGATCATCAGGCTGCTCACCAGAGACATAGCCTTGCATTGCTTGAATGTTTGGACGTTCGTAACCGCTCATAACCAGAGGTTCCCTAAGTATCAGATGTAGATGAGGGAAGTGGTGCTGAGGTGTCAATCTCGTGGTTGTTTGTTGAACTGGCCTTTAGCGGTGGCAAGGCATCTGCTGGTCCTAACATATGGGCAAACCATTGTGTGTTCGGGTTTGCTTCCAAGCCGATTTTTACAGTCATGGTTAATGGCACCGATAGCAACATGCCGACAGGACCCAACACCCATCCCCAAACCACTAACGAAAGGAAAACGACCAATGTCGACAGGCCCAAACCCTTGCCCATAAAACGAGGTTCTATGGCATTGCCCATTACAACGTTGATGGTCAAAAATCCAATCGCGACAATACCAGCTGCCCCAGGACCTATTTGGATTAGCGCCAATAGTAGCGGGGGAACGGCAGCAATGATGGAGCCAATAGTGGGCACATAGTTCAACAGAAAGGTCAACAGACCCCACAAGATTGGAAAATCGACGCCTAAGATCCACAAAAAGGTAGTGACAATGATTCCGGTGATAACACTGACTGAAGTCTTGATGGCAATGTATCGGTTCACATTCTCTGCGAATTTAGCAAAGTGAGGTAGGTCTCGATCAGGATTTTTTAAGATGTCACTTAGCTTGCGAGGAAAACTGGCAGCTTCAGCCAGGATAAATATGACAGTAAGAATGATGAGGAAACTGTTACTCAGAACACTACCTAGCCGACCAAGGGTGGTGGCAGCCAATTCCAACGCAGAGTTGGGAGAGAAGTTGGCCAATATTGACTGGATATTTATGCTGATCCCCAGGGGCTGGATCAGGGGTTCCACAACGGCGATAAATTCAGATTGTAAAAACAGTAAACGTTCTTGGTAAAACGGTAATTTGGCTGTAAATGCAGTTGCAGATTGAGCGACTAAAGCCCCGAGTAATACCACGATGAAGATCATCGCAATCATTACGGCGGGTAGTGAGAAGATTTCGGGTATACCTTTGCGTTGGAGCCAGAACATAGGCGTAGCCGCTATGGTCGCGATAAAGGCGGCCAGCAGGAAAGGAACCATCAGATCTTGGGATGCCTTTAGCCCCGCAGCGATGATCACCAAGGCAGCAAGGATCAATATACCGCCACCGCGAATGTGAAATGATGAGGTCATGTGCCGAGCCTACGCGAAGGGTTGGCGATTGGCGAGACTTGGAATTTCCTGACGAACTTGCGCAACCCGTGCGGGATCGATGTTGGCGATGGCGAAACCATCTCCGTCGGAGATTTCCGCCATAATCGTTCCCCAGGGATCAATGATCAAGGAATGTCCGAAGGACGCGCGGTGTTTACTGTGTTGTCCGTGTTGGGCTGGTGCGATGACATAACTTTGGGTTTCAATTGCTCTGGCTTGTAAAAGTGGATGCCAGTGCATGGCGCCAGTGGTTGCAGTAAATGCACTGGGTACGCTTACGGCAATGGCGCCCATATCGATCAAGCGTTGATACAGTGCCGGGAAACGAACATCGTAGCAAACGGTTAGGCCTAAGCTGCCAAAGGCAGTATCTGCGATAACAGCAACTTCGCCGGGTGCGGTTCGTTTCGACTCTTGTAGACTTGGTCCGTTTTCGATGTCGACATCAAACAAGTGGATCTTGCGATAGGTGCTGACAATGTTGCCGTTGCTGTCTAGGTATACGCTGGTGTTGTAGCAACGGTCGAGGTCTTGGGGCATGGCTTCGTGAAACCCACCTAACAGCAGTTCGGTACCCAACGATTGTGCTAATTGTTGGCAACGATTCAGTATGGGGCCGCCGTCGGGTAATGGTTCCAGTATTTCTTTTTTCCCAGCATGGCGGCCTAAGTAGGCAAAGGCTTCAGCCCAACAAATGACCACCGCACCCTGGTCAGCTGCAGCTCTAGTCAGTGTTTCTAAACAACGTAGATTGGTCTCCACGTCTTCTGTGGCGCAATGTTGAATGATGGCGACTGCGGTGGTCATTGGGTGAGAAGACCTCGAATCTTTGCCAACAGTTGTTCGGCGTTAAGGGGCTTTTGAAATACGCAGTTTACCCCGGCATGCGCCAAAGCGTTAGGTTCTATGTTATTGACGTTG
>QIGT01000082.1 GCA_003230835.1 Gammaproteobacteria bacterium | reverse complement strand
GGAGAACCGCCGAAGAAAGTATCCATGACTCTTTGAATCGCTGATGTGCCTGCGCTTAGTTGGTCGGCGATGGGGTGATAGGTGTACTTGGTTCCAGACTGCTTCGTCACTAGCTGACTTTTGTCGACCAGCCGGGAGAGGGCGGCGCGCGTGGAGGAATAGGAAGAATTGTCTTTCAGTAAACGATTGAGCTCTGCAACACTCTGGCCTGGCTTTGCATAGATGAGATCCATGAGAGCGCGTTCTTTGTGGGTCAGTGATTTGTCACTCATGTAAGGTCCTCAGTATCTGGAGTTTTGTAAAAGTAATTGTTTTCATAATATCGCCCGCCATTCTACTGAGCACAGTGGTCTGGCAATGTCCCATGTGCGGCCGATGTGGCTCTGGCGTTACGCATATGTACCATTTCATTTTTCGACTGCTGATGCAGAAGCTGGCGTCTGTTCAAAGTGATTGGCTATCCAGTCAACTGCGCGCTTCCAGTAATCTATTGAGTTGGTCAGGTCGGATGGGCCGTGCCCAGACATTTCGTATGCGATGAACTCCACCTCTACACCATTATCCTCCAATGCCCTCCAAAACTTGAAGGATTGAGTGACGGGCACACGGGAGTCTCTTAACGTACTTAAAATAAGGGTGGGCGTTGTTATCTGTTCTGCAGAATAAATCGGCGATGCCCTGAGGAATTCATCGCTGAACTCGTAGCGCCACGGATAGCCGCCAAATATCTTCGGAAACTCCATTCCTCGATCTGAACGAGCATACATATCGAAATCGTCCAGGACAGCACTACCAACAACTGAAGAAACCCACGCAGTCGGGTGTAATGCTGTTGCCCACGCAGCGACTTTTCCGCCATACGAGGTGCCAAGAATGGCTTTCCGATCCATATCAATGCACTCGCATTTTTCATTTAGAGCAGTTATGCCTGCCATGACATCTTTAATCACATCTCTATCGTAGCTGGGGTTTCGTGCTCGAAATAGGTGAAACTCTCGCCCCTGATTTGTGCTCCCTCGAAAGTTTGGTGACAGTACTATCCACCCTTTGTGAGCCATTGTCTGGTTGACCAGATTGTTTGCAACGCTAGCCACGGTAGAGGATGTGTGCGGTCCACCATGAGGAATAACGACTAGTGGATATCGTTTGTTCTTTTGGAAGTCCGGTGGAAAGAGCCTAATACCGACAATCTGCACCCCATCAGAGCTAACCCATTCAAGGGATTGCGTTGTGCCACGACTTCGGTTTTGTAACAAGGTAGAATTTTCGTCGGTGATTCTACGAATTTTCCCATCAGTGTACGCGTAGAGTTCTTGGAATAGAGACGCGCTTACTCCTACGAATACCAGAGTGCTTTTCGACTGCGAGGCGTGTAGTGGCCAAGTGGGTTCAATTCCATCTAGAGTTAGCTGTTTCACTGCGCCTGCATTTGTAATCCATAACCTCTGAGTGTGAATATCCGGGCCATTTAGTAGTACATGTCCGTCCGGCGTATACCGCCCCAGCACTTCTCTATCCAGAGCAGGGGCCACACGTTGAATTTCTTCAGTCAGGCGGTTGAGGATGTACGCTTTCCTAGGGCTGAAAGGATAATCAGCGGTCTCCCTTTTCTGAAACAAGATTTTGTTACCGTCCGGAGAGTATTGGGGATAACCGCCGACTCCTAATGTGCGCTCCTCACCCGTTAGTAGATCGAACTCAGACAAATAGTTAGCGTATTCATCATAGTGCTGCGTATTCTTTCTTGTGTACAGAATAGACAATCCGTCGGGGGCCCAGCTAATTCGAGACCAACGATCCACCAGCGGTAAAGTGCCCGGTAATTTTTTGTTTTCGCCTGTATTCACATTCAGCAAATACAGTACTTGAGAAGGTTTCGGAGGAGATAATGAATACTTAGTGACCTGGAAAGCTTTTACCAGGCTTGGTTTGGGCTTTGGACGAACCGCATACGCCAAGTACATCCTATTTGGCGACCAAGAGTACCCTTGCACCGAGGCGCTGTAGTGTGATACTTGCCTTAGTTGACCATCGTCAAGGTTAAGGACGAACACCTGATGCCCACTTTGCTTCGTTAAGGCCAGAAAACTCAGTTCTCTATTAGAAATCCATTGTGGGCTATGAGCGAATTGATTCTTTCGGGTCAGTACTTTTCGTTCCGTCCCCGAGAGTTCTTTAAGCACGATTTCATACTGATACTGAAATTCTTGATTTGCCGACATTCGCACATACGCCACTCGCTTTTCATCCGGTGAAATTTGAGGGTCTGAGAGTGTGACGTGAATAGCAAAGTCGCGGATCTCGAAAGCGTGTGCGCTCATCAATACTATTGATGAGAGTGCCAAGACTAAATACCGCACAACTCGCTTAGTTCGTGCAGCCCGGACTATGTGCCACGTACGAACGCTAAGCTCCCAGTTATGCTGTCTGAGTTTTGTAGAGACAAGGTCCATGTGTGTATTCTTAACTAGAATGCTCAAAAATAACCATATGCTCATAAATAAGCACTTTGGCTACTTTAGTCAAGGACATCTGGAAAATAGTTGATATGGCAAGTTCAATATAGTTAACTATCACTCTACGTTTGAGGAAGCGGAGAGAACACCAACAGCCACACCACCTGCCTAGGCCGGTGAAATTGCAGATTTTGGTTGTCGTAGGATCGGACAAGCGATCGAACCAAGGGTACAGCCACTGTGCCCTTCTCTTTTTTCAAGATTAGCCGCTACAATGGATGGGTTTCACGAATCTACAAATCCGTTTTGGGGGATCTATGCGAGAAAATACTGCGCTGAGTGCATGGCGTGCGGGCGAACAAACCATCGGATGTTGGCTTTCTTTAGCGAATACCTATACGGCTGAGGCGATCGCTAATCTTGGTTTTGATTGGGTCTGTGTTGACTTACAACATGGCATGATCGACTACACCGATCTGGTGAATATGTTACCTGCGATTTCAACAACGGCAACGACGCCACTTGTGCGTGTACCGTGGAATGAACCCTATGAAATTATGAAGGTACTTGATGCTGGAGCATATGGGGTGATTGTTCCCATGGTGAATAATCGGGCTGAAGCAGAACAAGCCGTGGCTGCATGCAAATATCCTCCCCAAGGCAATCGGTCTTATGGTCCAATGCGTGCCGCTCTTTATGGCGGTAAGGGGTATGCTCAAGAAGCCAATGACCAAATTGCCTGTATCGCCATGATCGAAACCAAAGAAGGCATCGAAAAGCTGGAGGAAATTGTTAGTACACCAGGACTCTGCGGTATCTATATTGGTCCAGCAGATTTGGCCTTGGCCATGGGTTTGCCGGTTTCTGGTGATCAACCCCAAGAAGAACATCTAGACATGGTCAAGCACATCCAAAGTGTTTGTCGCCAGCACAAGGTGCCGTTGGGGATTCATACCAGCAGTTTGGAGTACACACAGAAGTATCTCGCCCTGGGATTAAATTTTGTCACCATGGGCAGTGAGTCTGGCCATATGATGAAGAATGCTGCTCGAGAGTTAGCTCAGGCTCGAGGTGTACAACAAAACCAGCGAGAAAGTACTGGTTACTAACTTCGGTATTTAACGATGCTCTGGGTCATTGTAATTGGTTTGATTCTAGTCGTGGTATTCGGCCCAGCTTTCTGGGTGCGATGGGTGATGTCTACCTACAACACCCATATTGAAGGTATGCCTGGAACAGGCGGCGAGCTGGCTAAACATCTCGTTCGACAATTTCAACTGACTGGGGTTGAGGTCGAGATCACTCCAGGAGGAGATCACTATGATCCTTCGCAGCGCAAGGTAAAACTGAGCGAAGCAAATTTCTCGGGTAAATCTCTTACTGCAATTGCGGTGGCTGCACATGAAGTTGGGCACGCGGTGCAACATCATCGCGGCGACCGCAACCTTGCCTTGAGGACAGCTTGGGTACCTGTAGCAGATCGGGTGGCGCGGGTGTGTAGTGGGCTGATTTGGGCTGCCCCCGTCGTCGGCCTAATCACTCGTCATCCGGTGCCGGTCTCTGTCTTGGTGTTGCTTGGTATGAGTGGATTGGTTGCGCGCATGCTGGTGCACTTGGTGACGTTGCCTACCGAGTGGGATGCGAGTTTCGGTAAGGCGCTGCCTGCCTTGATCGCTGGACAATATGTCGCGCCAGGAGAAGATGTGATTGTGCGTAGAATACTGCGAGCCGCCGCCCTGACATACTTTTCTGCAGCGCTGGCAGATATACTCAATTTGGTTCGATGGGCTGCCCTACTGTTGCGGCGATAATGGATCGTTTGGGTTCGGCTGGAAATTGTGAATGAGGTGTAGATGAGAATTGTAAGTTGGAACGTGAATGGCTTGCGAGCTTGCGTCAAGAAGGGCTTCCTAGAATTTCTTAGCACCAGCAAGGCAGATGTGGTTTGTTTGCAGGAAGTCAGAGCCTTTGCAGATCAATTGACGCCAGAAGTGCGCGAGCCTAAGGGTTGGCATGTGCAATTCTCACCAGCACAGCGGCCTGGTTACAGTGGTGTGGCTATATACAGCCGCATAGCGCCCAGCCGTGTCGAAACATCGTTAGGTATTGAGGAATTGGATGTAGAGGGGCGGTTCATTTGCGCTCGCTTCGGTCGTACATCGGTGGCCAGTGTTTACTTTCCCAAAGGCAGTGGCAAAGATCGAGACAATTCGCGTGTTCCATATAAGATGGCTTTCTATCAAGCTGTTTTCAAGCGTATCGAACAACTCAAAAAAAGTGGGCCGGTTTTTGTGACGGGTGACTACAACACCGCTCACGAAGAAATTGACCTGGCTCGCCCGAAGACCAATAAAAAAGCCAGTGGATTTTTGATAGAAGAGCGGGATGAGCTGACGCGCTGGCAGGCGGCAGGTTGGGTTGACACTTTTCGTCAAAGGCATGCGGATGAGCCTGACCACTATACTTGGTGGCGGCAATTTGGCGGCGCGAGAGAAAATAACGTGGGTTGGCGCATTGATTATGTGTATGCCTCAACCTCGGCGAATAAGAAAGTAAAAGATGCCTTCATTTGGCCTGATGTGATGGCATCAGACCATTGCCCTGTCGGGGTAGATGTCGGCTAAACGATTAACATACTTGAGGTGAAACTATGGCTAAGATATTTCCGGAACATCCCAATCTCAATGGTGGCTTTGCACCCCTGCAAATGGAATGCGACGTGCATGACGTGGTGGTGGAAGGTGAGGTACCCCAAGCCTTAAGCGGCAGTTTTTATCGTAACGGTCCTAATCCGCAATTTTCGCCGCGTAGTGAGTATCATTGGTTCGGTGGTGACGGCATGATACATGCTTTCCATATCGCCGATGGCAAAGTGGCATATAGGAATCGTTGGGTGCGCACTGTTAAGTGGAATAAGGAGCGTGATGCAGGTCATTCTTTATTTTCTGCGTTCAACCCGCTGGAAAACGATGAAAGCGTTATGGGTATGGAAACAGATGGGTTAGCGAATACGAATATAGTTTGGCACGCTAACAAGTTGCTGGCACTAGAAGAGGGGCATGCGCCTTTTGAACTTGACCCGTTAACCTTGGAATCTATCGG
>QIGT01000018.1 GCA_003230835.1 Gammaproteobacteria bacterium | reverse complement strand
GGATTGATCACTTTGTAGATCATTTTCACTCGAAGCTTACCTAGGTTAGCGCTTTGATCATTCGGTAATGTCGCGGTAAGCCAGTTTTTTCCGGGAAGTTGGTCTCCACCACAATCCGAAAACCGTTCGCAAGATACAACCCCACCGCAGGATTATCGACATACACGTCTAAGTGCATGGAGGTGCAATTCATCTGCAATGCTCTTTCAACTGCATGCATCAACAGCTGCTTGCCATAACCGGCACCTTGATGACGAGTATCGACAGAAAGAAAGTGCAAGTAGTACCCATCATTAGGAATGTATGGGGTTAGGTAATCAATGTCCTGAGCTTGCGCTACCACGCTGGACAATACACTTGCAGGCAGTGCCGGCGTGGTCACCTTTAACATTCGCTTTCGATAGTCCAACTCAGCCGACCCCGGATAGCCAAGCTCTAGCCCCACCGGCGTATCTTCCCTCATTAGTAAGCTTGCCTCAGTATAGGCATAGGTGTTCGAAGGGCTTCGCCATGCTGCATCGACAAAACGATTGAACACAGTGCGTTGTGTAAACAAATAGTCCCACACGGCAGGGTCTGTTTGGTAGATCAACTCCGCCGCAAAGTCAGCGCACTCAGGATTAGCAGGTTGTATAGAATGACTCATGCCTATTGTCCCGTTCGAATCTGCTCAGGACGCAGCGTAAGTAAACAAAAGGCCTCAGGCGCTTGCTGCCACCCGCTCAGCTTTTCCCGCGTGGGTGGATCACTAAGATCCCAGTATTTCTCGGCCAACTTGCTCGCCAGCTCAATACCGCCTTCATCACTGATTTGTACCTTTCCATCAAAGGCCACCCAAGCTTCAGGTTCGCCAACTCGATTGGTGACAACCACAGAAACCCGCGGGTCAGTTTCTATGCGACGGATTTTTCCTGAGTCCTTACCTGCAAACATGCGTACCTGTGATCCGGTCCATTCAAACCAAACCGGCACACCCATCGGTGCATGATTGGAACGTTGATTGATGAACATGGCCAAACGCGTTTGCGCCAAGAAGACATCGCGCTGGGCATCATCTTTAAAAGGGGGCGGCATATTTTTCTATCCGTGCTAAGGTGAAATGATATTAGGTCGCCAACCCATACATGTCAATGACCTATAAAAACGGTAGCTATGGAAAACAAATCTAGAACAACCTCTAGAACAACCTCTAGAACAAGCAAGGGAACTCAAACGCGTGCGCGCATCCTCAGCCAGGCTCGCGCTATTTTAGTCCGCGAGGGTTACGATGACCTGGTCATGCGCGAACTAGCCACCAGCGGCGGCATGACGCTCGGCAACCTGCAATATTATTTCGCTACCAAAGAAACTCTAGTCACGGCCATTATCGAGGCAGAAGGGTTATCCGATCTCAACATCTTGCGCGAGGCGTACATAAATTGTGGTGACCCAAAACAGGCGCTACGGACATTAGTACACTCTCTGGTTGAAAAATGGCGGGGCGAAAGTGGCGCGGTTTTTTCTACTTTAAATTTTTTAGCCATGCACAAAACTGCATACAGAGGGTTACAAAGATCTATTTACCAAGCGTTTCATCGAGAACTGGAAGAAGCTATTGAATGTGTGATACCTAGTTTACCCAAACAGGTTTATAAAGATCGTGCTCGCGTGCTAACTGCTCTTATTGATGGCGCCGCACAACAACCTCAAATAGGTCCCAAGGCAAAGTTTTTCTCGCTAGTGGCCGATGCAGCGATTGCCATTGCATTGCCAGCGGGAGGTTAGTGCTTTGGCCAACAGGCACTGTTCCAGAGTAATGTCATATGAGCTATCTTGCGCGTATGAAGGAAGCGCTCACTCACAATCCACGAAATGCAGTAACCCACTCCATTGAGCGAGTTAACTATCTAGGACACCCCGCAGTTCGCAAGGTTCTCAATGGGTTAAACGCATCAGATACCCCGCCTGAATGGCGAGCGTCAGGCCTGCCTCGGCACTGGAATTATTGGCCGCGCGAAGCGCTCGTGTATCGCAGTTATTTGCGAGAGGCACTGGTCGGTAGTGGCGTCAGATTGCCAAAACTTCTTCAGATAAACGAAAAAGACCAAAAAATAGAACTGATACTCGAAGATATTCAAGGTCGATGTGGAGCCAGTCTAACGGTGGAGGACTACGCCCTAACGTCTTTCAAATGGGGTAAGGCTCAAGCTCAGCTTGCTAAAGAAGAATGGACGACACCGTGGACAAGTAGCAGATTTCTTCGTGGCTACTCAACAAGCAAACCTGTGGATTACCGAATTCTCTACGATGACGAAGCCTGGTCACGCCCGTTAATCGCAGATAATTGGCCTCAACGATTAAGAGACCAGTTGATTTTTCTGCATGAACATCAATCAGTACTTTATTCAATCGTCGAGTCGTCCGCTCGCGTACCGAGCCATTTGGACTTTTGGCCGAACAACGTCTTTGTTGATAACGCTGGCGACCTGGTGCCTATTGATTGGGCATTCTACGGTGAGGGGGCTTATGGTGAGGACATCGCAAATTTTATTCCGGACGCAGTTTTCGATGGCTTCGTTGCTGCAGAGATGCTTCCGAAACTGGAACAGGCGCTATTTTCTGCATATATCGAAGGACTGAAGGCAGGAGGCACGACAGTCGATGCAACAGAGGTCACCAAAACCTTCCATGCGTGTGCGGTTAAATACGTTTGGCTGGGGCCTTTGATGTTGGAAAAAGCTGGGCAAACCGTGCAAAGAGCCTACGGGGGAGCTCAGCTTGATGATGCCAACAGGCAATACAGAAGTCGCGGATTAGCTCTCTCATACATATGCGATTGGGCAGCATCTGCCATCGCAGCATAGTTAGTCGGTCGTGAATAAAGTCTAACTCATTGGGATATACATATTTTTGATCAAATTTTCAGTATTGGTTTTGCCAGGTTATGGAACCTTGGGCGCCACAACCTGACAAAATACGAAGGCCGACTAGAGGGCCATGGAAGACCCTTCGCGGGCAAAGTTCGGCGTGAGTCGAGAATGAACAAACAAAAGCCACGTTTTTGTGCCGCGAATTGAGGCATACTCCTGAAAAGCAACTGTAACCTAAGCCCTCGACCATTTACGCGCCACCTTTAAAGATTAAGGATTGATGATCAATTTACATCAAAGCGGTCGAGCATCATTACTTTGTTCCACGCGCTAACAAAGTCGCTTACCAACAGTTCCTCGCCATCTGCAGATGCATACGCTTGTGCCAAGGCACGCAACTCGGAGTTTGATCCAAAGATGAGATCGACCGTGGTTGCCGTCCATTTGAGGTCATTGGTGACGCGGTCTCTTCCCTCATAAACTCCCACGGCCTCAGTCTTTGACCATTGCGTGGACATGTCGAGAAGATTCACAAAGTAGTCGTTGGACAACGTGCCCGGCTCATCTGTTAGCACACCATGCTGGGAGCCCCCGGCATTGGCGCCTAAGGCGCGCAACCCACCAATCAGCGCCGTCATTTCCGGCACCGTCAAAGTCAGCAAGTCTGCCTTCTCAACCAACATCCTTGCCGGTGAGGCGTAAGCGTTGTTGGTGTAGTAGTTGCGGAAGGCATCTGCATGCGGTTCCAGCACTGCAAAAGACTCTACGTCGGTCATCTCCTGGGACGCGTCAGTACGTCCGGGCCTGAAGGGTACATCGACTTTGTGACCCGCAGCCTTTGCCGCCTGTTCAATGGCCGCTGCTCCGCCGAGTACGATCACATCCGCTAGAGAAACCTGTTTGCGGCCGGACGCGGCAGCGTTAAAGTTCTGCTGAATTTCTGTCAGTGTCTTTAATACCCGCCCTAATTCTTGGGGATTGTTGGCCTCCCAATTGACCTGAGGTGCCAGACGGATACGCGCACCGTTGGCGCCGCCACGCATGTCGGAGCCGCGGTATGTGGAAGCTGATGCCCATGCGGTTCGAATCAGTTCGGGCCCCGTCAGACCCGATTTCAGGATCTTCGATTGCAATTTTTCCGCGTCTCTACTGCTGATTAACACATGCTCAACATCCGGCACCGGGTCCTGCCAAACGAACACATCGTGGGGAATTTCGCTACCCAGATAGCGACTCCGCGGACCTAGGTCCCGATGCGTCAGCTTGAACCAAGCCCTGGCGAAAGCCGCATCGAATTGCTTGGGATTCTGCAAAAAGCCCGCAGAAATCTTGCGAAATCCCGGATCCATCTTGAGTGCTAAATCCGTCGTGAACATAATTGGTGCATGCCGTTTGTTCGGATCGTGGGCATCCGGTACTAAGGTACTCGCAGTCTCGTCAGTCGGGATCCACTGCGTCGCGCCCGCAGGGCTCTTGACTTGCTTCCACTCAAATCTGAACAAGTTATCCAAGAACAATATAGACCAGGCG
Source organism: Gammaproteobacteria bacterium (assembly GCA_003230835.1). GTDB lineage: Bacteria > Pseudomonadota > Gammaproteobacteria > Pseudomonadales > Azotimanducaceae > UBA4421. Next base: position 1,185 of record QIGT01000018.1, on the reverse strand, counting down.
GTTGGGGTGGATGTCCAGGCGCCTTCCAGACCACTGGTCATGGTATCCGCACCCTTGCCGCTGCCGCACTTGTTCTTCCAGCCGAACCCCTGCTGCTCAATTGCTGCCACGGCAGGCTCTGGGCCGATACAGTCTGTGGGCTTGGCGCCGTGGGCCTTACCGAGCGTGTGGCCGCCGGCCACCAATGCAACAATCTCTTCGTCGTTCATGGCCATGCGGCCAAACGATTCGCGCATGTCCCTAGCTGCAGCAAGGGGGTCGGAGTTGCCGCTGGGGCCTTCCGGATTCACGTAGATCAATCCCATCTGTAACGCCGCGATGGGCTTTTCCAGTTCACCCTTTTCGTTGTATCGCTTGTTATTAGCCAACATTTCTGTTTCGGGGCCCCAATAAACCAGATCGGCTTCCCAGTCATCCACGCGCCCGCCGGCGAAGCCCAAGGTTTCAAAACCCATGGATTCAAGCGCAACGTTACCAGCCAGTATCATTAGATCTGCCCAAGACACATTGCGGCCGTACTTCTGCTTGACCGTCCAGAGCAGGCGCCGCGCTTTATCAAGGCTTACATTGTCTGGCCAGCTGTTGAGTGGTTCGAATCGTTGCTGGCCGCCATCGGCGCCGCCGCGACCATCATGCACACGGTAGGTACCCGCACTGTGCCAGGCCATTCTGATCATCAGACCACCGTAATGGCCCCAGTCCGCCGGCCACCAGTCCTGCGACGCTCTCAAAGTCTTTTCGATGTCCTCTTTCAAAATCGCCAAGTCAACTCTATTGAAGGCCTGGGCATAATCGAAGTTGTCCCCGTAAGGATTGGACCTGCTGTCGTGAGAGCGAAGTTGTACCAGATCAAGAGTTTGTGGCCACCAGAACTGATTCGACTTGGCCTTGGCGTCAGCTGCAGACGCCTCTTCCGACACTAGTACAGACACCAATGCAGACACACTCACCACAATTGCGATGATTACAGATATTGTTGCTTTGCGCATTGCAACCCGCCCCTTAAGAATTCATAAAAATGTGAGCTGGGAGCATACCCATAGACCATAAGGTGAGTAAATTGGATTCACTGGAACCTGACGTTCTCTTTTTCTGAACTTATGTCCCGGTAGATAGTGCTTCCTGGCAAATCTCAATCAGCGCCTCAATAGTGGACATCCGCGTGTAGTTGGGGCGTATTGCGCA
>QIGT01000151.1 GCA_003230835.1 Gammaproteobacteria bacterium | reverse complement strand
TACTCAACAAGGACGCTGATCTGGCTTGCGAGTTACTGAAAACTCACTTCAACGAAACCACAAAGCTAATTCTCAACTCGATGGATGAAGCCAAAAAGTAGCGGGCATGAATTTAGCAAAGGAACTCAAAGGAACTCAAAGGAACTCAAAGGAACTCGAAGGAAAAGTCACTATGACCAACAATAACAAATCTACAAACGAAGGCTCTGTGCTTATTGTCGGTGGCGGACCTTCAGGATGTACCCAAGCTCTGCTGCTTGCGAAGTTTGGTATTAAGACCATTATTATCGAGCGATTAACCAACCGTTCGCTTGCGCCTAAAGCCCATGCCATGAATCCACGCAGTTTAGAAATTTGCCAGGCGATGGGTATTACTTATGACCAACTTAAAGCGATCGCTTCACCCCGAGAAGACGGGGCAAGCGTCTTTTTCCTTCCTCGGCTGGATGCCCCAATCCTTGGCAAACTGCCTTACGAAAGGCAAGGGGATGACACTTTCGAGATCACTCCAACCCCTTTGGTTAATATTCCCCAACCAGATTTCGAAAAATTATTATTAGCCGAAGTCGAGAAGTGTCCACTAATCGAACTACGGCGAGGTCACACCTGGAAAGGTGCAACAGAACAATCCAATGGCGTGGTATCGGAGATTGACGACCAACAGCACTCATATTCAATTCAAAGCGCATTTGTCGTTGCCGCCGATGGCGCAGCCAGCTTGGTGAGAAATGATCTTGGCATTGGCATGGAGGGTGAAGCCAATGTTATGGCCTGTGTCAGCATCACATTTTCAGCCAACCTTCGAAAGGCACTAGATGGCCGATTGGGGTTAATTTATTGGTTAACAGATCCTGCCTGTAACGGTGTACTCCTTTGTTATCGTGTTGAAGATTTGTGGAGTCTCATTCTGCTGATGCCATTCAGCGAACTCGACATGTCGTTGTACACCGAAGAACACTGTGCTGATTTGGTGAGGAACGCCGTTGGTTACGACATGGACGATTTTGAACTCAAGGTTGTTGCTCCTTGGACTATGAATTCTGAGATTGCTGAGTCTTATCAAAAAGGTCGCTTTTTTCTGATTGGTGATGCCGCACACAGATTCCCACCAAGTGGGGGTTTAGGCCTTAACACAGGAATTCTAGAAGCCAATAATCTCGCATGGAAAATTGCTGCGGTGCTACAAGGCTGGGCAACTGAAGAATTGCTGACCAGCTACGAGCGAGAAAGCCAACCAATTGCAACCCAAAACGCAGTTCAAAGTCTCGCTAACGCCCGGCGTCTTGAGGCCCTGGCGGAACTCTCCTGTCCGGCAGAAATATGGACATCAACGGAAGCCTTCGATGCTTGGATGAACCAAGGAGATCGGAGAAGTCGCATTAACAAGGCCGTTGAGTTGCAGCGGCAGCACTTCAACTCGATTGGATTGCAGCTTGGTTTCAGCTACGACGAAAAAGAATTCGAAGGAGATGTCGAAGTTTTTGTACCACGTGCCGATGTAGGGTTTCGTATGCCTCACGCGTGGTTGACGAAAGCGAAAGAAACACTATCGACCCTTGATCTCCTTGATTCAACAACCTTTACGCTGATTACCGGCAAAAATGGCGGTAACTGGACAAGGTTATGTGACCAGATGGACGCCCCCATTCAGAGCATTAGCCTGGATGAGAAATTTGAGGGAGCACGAGAATGGTTGGCGTTAGTTGAGGTACCCGAGACCGGGGCTCTCATTGTCCGACCTGACGGTCACATCTTGGCCAAAGTTAAGGATGACTCAGAGCAAAGTTTTCGAGAAGTTAAATTAGCTTTCACCTCACTCCTGGGATCAACAAATCGTATTAACAAAACCACAAACGACTGCCAGGAAACCACCATTACGGATTATTTATGACCATACAACATATAGTTTTACTAAAAGCACATGAGCACGTGTCCGATGCCGAAATGGACGCGCTTATGGCGAAAGTTAAGCAATTGGAAAGCATTCCGGCAGTACTCGAGATAACCGCAACTAAGAATATTAATGATCGCGACCATGGATACAGCTACGGAGCTGTAATGAAGTTTGCAGACGCCAGCTCACTACAATGTTACTTAGAACATCCCGAACATCAGACAATGAGTGCTGAGGTAAAAAGGGTGTGTGCAGATATTTTGACAGTGGACTTCGAGCATTGAACAAATTGTCAGCTGATGATCCTGCTATCTGGTTGGACTCTGTTGCCGAGGCGGATCCCGAGCGGTTACTGATTCGAACGACTGACAAACGGCTGTACAGTTACGGCAAAGTTGCCGACATATCAGGTCGCTTCGCTACGTATCTTTCACAGTGCGGTGTATGCGCAGGAGATCGTGTTGCAGCTCAGGTGGACAAGTCCCCTGAAGGCTACATCTTGTATCTGGCGTGTCTTCGTATGGGAGCAATATTTTTACCGCTGAATACGGCCTACTCAAAAGCTGAAATGGAGTATTTTATAAGCGATGCACAACCTCGGTTATTGGTTTGTCGGCCGGAGTCAATTGAACAAACCAAAGCAATTGCAGAAAAATTCAACGTACACAAAACTTTGTCTTTAGGGATTGATGGCACCGGAACATTCATTGAAAACGCCCTAAGCTGTCAAGCAGACGGTTTTACCCGTTTTAGCGGTGATGCGTCCGACGCGGCTGCTCTGCTCTATACATCTGGAACAACTGGTCGTTCGAAGGGTGCGATGATCAGCCGTCGGGCTTTAGTCTATTGCGCCAACACTCTTGCAGAATGCTGGCAATTTACGGCCGACGATATCCTCCTGCATGTTTTGCCGATGTTTCATGGTCATGGTCTTTTTATTGCTGGCAACACAGTATTGGCAGCAGGGGCGCAGATGATCTTCACGAATCGTTTTGACGTTAACGAGGTTATTCGCTATCTACCTGAAGCTACAGTTTTTATGGGTGTACCAACTATGTACACGCGTTTATTGAAACATCCTGATTTTTCCAAAAACGTTTGTCGCAAACTCCGATTAACTATTTCCGGTTCAGCTCCAATCACATCTGAAACGCTTGAGGCGTTTAGAAAAAGATCAGGAAACAGCATCGTTGAACGTTATGGTTTAACGGAGACGCTGATTGTTACCTCGAACCCTTGTAATGGGATGGGAGAGCCAGGCTCTGTCGGAATACCACTAGCCAACATTGATCTGCGTATTGCAGATATCGAAACAGGCGTTGAACTAACGGAACCCAACACAGTTGGAAAAATTGAGGTTCGCAGTCCCTGTCTATTTAACGGGTACTGGAGAAATGCTGAAAAGACCGCTCAAGACATGTGCTCGGACGGATATTTTAGTACCGGGGATCTTGGAACAATCGATGAAAAAGGTTTTCTCTATCTTGTAGGCCGAGATAAAGACATGATCATCACCGGTGGTTACAACGTTTATCCAAAAGAAGTCGAGACTGAGATTGACGCACTTAAAAACGTACAGGAAAGCACCGTTATCGGTTTACCTCATCCGGATTTTGGCGAAGCGGTCACCGCCTTAGTGATATCTGAAACCCCAGGTGAGCTAAACGAAGCCAGCATGTTAAGTGCTTTGGTAGATAGACTCGCCAAATACAAGTGCCCGAAGAAAGTTCTTTTTGTAGACGAATTTCCTCGCAACGCCATGGGCAAAATTCAAAAAAACCTTCTCAAGCAACAATATGAAAAGCTCTATCAAGAAATTGGCCAAACAGGCAACTGATGGGCCACATCGTCACCCAAGTTAATGACGCCATTGGTACCATCACATTGTGCCGGTCAGACAAGATGAATGCCTTTGATAATCAATTCGTTACTGAAGTGGTTCGCGCATTCGAGGTACTGTTAGCTGAGGGTGTTCGTGTTGTTATCCTGCGAGCGCAGCAGGGGGTGAAGGTTTGGTCAGCGGGGTTAGATATAGACACTTTACCAACCGGCCCAGACGATATGGATAACTGGCAAACTGGGTCAAGTGTGTTGGGGTGTACCATTCGAGAGTTTCCCATTCCAATCATTGCCCTGGTTGAAGGCAGCGTCTGGGGGTTTGGTTGCGAGGTGGTATTTTCTTGCGATTTGATTGTGGCGGTGCCTGAGTCTACCTTCACCATTACGCCAGCCAAACTGGGAGCCCCATACCCTATAACTGGTATATGTACATTTGTAAATCGTCTCGGCTCAAATATAGCGAAGGAAATGCTTTTTTGCGCCACACCATTTGACGCACAGCGGCTCTACGCACAAGGCATCATCAATCACGTCGTTTCGCCCGATACAATTGAAGAGTACGTTTACGACCTTGGCAAAAAAATATCGCGCTTGGCGCCATTAAGCCTTACCGCTTTGAAACAACAGATTTTGGGTATTACCAGAACATCATCAACGTCTCCGGGAATGACCGCAGACAGCGAACTTAAGGCGGCCAAACTATTTGGCTCAATCGATTTTCATGAAGGAATTTCTGCTCTTAAATCGAAACGACGTCCCAGGTTTCAAGGCCAATAAGAAACACCAGTGTCTCTAAACAAGTTAATCCAACAACACGCGTTTAAGCGGTACGTTATTCAAGGAGAAAAAGATGGTTCAATTAATTGATAGTGATATCCAAACCCGAGAGGTGCTCGACTGGAAAGGTCTCCATCTACTGCACAATCCAGCGTCAACCTGCTCAAAAAAGACACGTATCTTCCTTAACCTAAAAGGTATGAACTGGGAATCACACATTGTAGATATTCTCGGCGGCGAAAACTACGGCGAATGGTTTCTAGGAATTAACCCTCGCGGACTGGTCCCAGTTTTGGTGGACGACGGAGTTGTCCACATTGAAAGCAACGACATTCTCATTTATCTGGAGAACAAATTCCCTGAGCCCAGTCTGATCCCGGCAGGCGACGAGGCAGCTGTAAAGTTACTGCTCAAGCACGAAGACGATCTACATCTGGATCTACGCACTTTGATTTTTCGGTTCCTCGTGGTTCACGAAGGTCCACCCAAAGCTCCTGAAGTTTTAGAACAGTATCGCAACACCGGCTCCGGCACAGTGGCTGGTAAACAAGACTTGGAAAAATCGGTGCAGATTAATTTCTGGGAGACAGTTGCTCGAGATGGTATCACCGACCAGGTGGCACGAAGCAGCGCATTAAAATTCAAAGATGCACTCACGGAGCTCGAACAGCGCCTGGATAAGAGTTCGTACCTGCTCGGGGAGACCTTAAGCTTGTTGGACATTGCCTGGTTTACCTATACAGATATCTTGACGCTTGCAGGTTATCCAGTTGCAACTTTGCATCCACGGGTCAATCAGTGGTTTAAAAAACTTTCCGAACGACCGGAGTTTGCAAAAGAGGTTCAGCTGCCCGAGCCAGTCGCAGCAATGTTTGCAGCGTCCCTAAGCAAACAACAAGAAACCGGGACAACAATGAGGCAGGTTGCGGGGTTATAAACTCAGATCGCTGATCTGTTGAACACCTAGTGTTACTTTTTAGCTTCATCCATCGAGTTGAGAATTAGCTTTGTGGTTTCGTTGAAGTGAGTTTTCAGTAACTCGCAAGCCAGATCAGCGTCCTTGTTGAGTA
>QIGT01000397.1 GCA_003230835.1 Gammaproteobacteria bacterium | reverse complement strand
ATGTGTTGCATGCAGCCATGGACATGTGGTCCCACACCTATGTGAATTTGATGGTGGGCGATCCTTTTTCAATAGCCGATAATCCTGAAACCGCCGAACGGCATGTTGCAATCGAAACCTACTTCACAAAATTTCACAAGCATCCTCTAGATCTCTATTCACAGGGCAATGGAGCCGATTACCTCAGCACTCTGAACGTGCCCGCTTCTTTTGTGCGCAAAACACTCATACTTAACCCAGCCGTGCGTAAGCAATACGCAGCTGAACCCACCACCTTCTACTTAGCCGCGATCAACGACTACGTAGTGCAACTGTTGGCCGCAAAGAATGTTGCGAATATCGTCATCGGAAATTTAAATGATGAACTCCTGGGACTACAACCCGTCATTAATCTACTAGAGTTTTCTTTCAACGGCGTCAAGTCGGCGCAACTCGCATTCGAAACGCAAATTAAGAACCATCTAGGACTTTCGCAAAACCTCGTCAACCTTGGTGGGCGCACGATTGAAAACCTCAGTATTGAAGCGTACCTAAATAACGTACAAGCGTATCTCGCCGACCGGAATCTTCCTCTCATGCCACAGCCCATAATAGACTTTGCAGTCGGCGCGAGTAATTCGTTACCGTTCTTTCTCAATTTTATTACCGGACCCTTGAATAATTTGAGTACTTCGCTAGAAAAATTTCAGGACGATGTTGAGCAAAGCGGCTACGAATTTCGTCAGTTCGCTGATTTCGAGAACTTCAAGGAGGCGTTGGGACGATCACAACAAGCCTTAATCGCCGCACCCTTCGACGCCAAAAAACAAAACATAGAGGCCGCCATGGATGCCTATGTCGTGGCTTGGGAAAAAACCGCAAAGAACATCATCCGCTCTTCTGCTGGCATTAACGTTCCCGGTGGCGGCACAGCTGAGCCACTACAAAAATGGGCACTTTGCTGGCTACCCAGCATGGGCTTGCAACCCAGCCCGATACTGGCTAGCCAAGCATGCGATTTCGCGGCTACCACCAACGAAAATGTTAGCTTTAAAGTGAACGAAGCCAAGCAAACGCTACTGGCCCATGTGCCATTCGTACCAGGGTTGCAGGACATCGTGGAGAGGATTAACACCGCGCTTCTTGATCAGGCTGCCAGCAGCATGACTACTACATTCAATCAGTTTAACCTCATCGACAATTTCGATGGCGGGGGGATAGGGAATTGGGCTGTGCGCATGTGGGACAAGAATCTAACAGCCGAAGATGTTGACCAAGCATTCCTTGACCACACTTCACCAGAAAACTATATCAAACGAAGAGCCTCTCGATTCGTTAATCTAGAGTTCGGGGCTTGTCGAAACATTGAGCCATCTACCACCTACAACGAAGTGCCCGTGAAAAACTTCGCCCCCATGCAAAATGCCATAGTGATGTCAAAATTGGCGTTATTACCCGGCAGACAACTAAACAATTTAGTCAGAAACTATTTCCCCTTAGGCGGTACGTCCAAGAAATCGAGTATAACCAGCAACAGCGTTCAAGGTCAGTCGACAGCACAAGCCGCAGTTCAAACCTCAATATTCACTCAACTCTACGCCTTACCCAAATTTGATACGAAACGAAAATTGGGTGGCGTTTTGTTGGGCGCCTTGCGCAGTATAGACGGCGATCACCAATGGCTACCTTATGCCCCGCCCATGTTCCGAGAAGGTGTGTCGAACCCACCTCAAACTACATGTCGTCGTTACGGGTACCCAGCGGGTAACAGCTATGGTACCAACTGTGCGCCCGATGATGACGCACTACACCAAGCGAGCACACAAACGCAACAACTCCATTTAGGCAATCGAAAAGGATTTCTACTGTATAACAATCCCGAGGTTCGAAAGCGTGTATTCGACCGATTATTCGCCCCAGTCGACACCAATATGTGCAAGTATTTGGGCAAAGATTCACATCCTGGTCTGTCGTGCGGTGGCAGTGAGAAATTTCCGATGTACCCCGAGGTTCCAATTCAAGCTACCAATATCGCTGCTATACGGGCGGCTAAACCCCGAGTTAAGAAGCGATTGACTAGAGGCATAGATTCACGCCGCTCTAGTAACATGAAAGCACTTAGCAACAACTCCTTTGCATCATTTAAAGGCACTGCCAGCGATAAACGCAATACCAACAAGGTCGAAATGTCTAATGCCTATCTATTGTCTCTACTGTCATACATTGCCTACCCCGGTGCGGCAACAAATAACAAGGTTACCGAGCGTGTGCTTCAACCGGTTATACAATCTTGGGGGTTAAACTATGAGGGCTGGTTGGACAGAAAAACCATAGGAATAGGCTCCGGTTCTACACAAGTGCTTTTTGCCAGCGACGCCAGTAACTTCTTTGTTGCTTTCCGTGGGTCTACTATAACCATGTCCGACATGGGCCAAGACTGGATAGACAACAATCTTGATCTTAGCCCTCATCCAAAACCAGATTGGGGACGCGGGGTGGTTATGCACGACGGCTTTTATGACGCAGCAGCGATCACTTTTGACCCGGTCATGAAGATAATCGAACAGCGCGCCAAAGGTAAAAAGATTTGGTTAACCGGGCACAGCTTAGGTGGTGCCGTGGCAGTCATTACCGCCTTTGAAATGGAGCGCCGACAGAAGAATAGCGTGGGCGGCGTTTATATTTACGGTGCACCACCAGTGGGTAACGCAGCATGGGCTGTGCAATATAACAAACGTGTACCCAACACCCACAGATGGTCACTCCAAAATGACCCGGTGGCGCTAGTTATGGTGCAACTCCCCGGACCTTTTAAGCACGTAGGCCAACGACATAATTTAACCAACAAGGGCATAGATCTGAACGAAAAGCGCGAGATGCGATATCCTCTACGAGCAGGCATACAACGCCTAATCTCGGATCTAAGCACGACACACATGGGATACTGGTGCAGACTGCAAAGCGCAACGAACATCCCAGGCGCACCCACTCCACTTAATAGTGAGTGCGATTTATGCAGCATTTAACCAATAAAGAGCGCCACCCATGAAACACTTCACTTGAGCCAGCACAGTGTATTTATTGTAGAGGACGACGGTCTTACTCGCTCTCGCATCAGCAGACGAGTCAGCAGTCACGACAAGCTAATGGTAGTCGGCGAGGCGGAGTCTATAGAGTCAGCCACCGCGCAATGGCAATCACTGACCACCGCTGACGTCGTATTGGTTGACCTTGGCTTACCCGACGGCGATGGTACGCAAATCATCCAGAAGTTATCTGCAAGCACCCAACCACCCTATTGCCTGGTCATCTCAGTCTTCGGCGATGAGCGGCGGGTAGTTAAGGCCATTGAGGCTGGCGCGAGCGGATATTTGTTGAAAGACTCGGACGAAGAAAGCTTGGCAGAACTCATCTTGCAAACACTGCGCGGCGACTGCCCCATAAACCCTTCTATCGCTCGTCATTTACTCAAGAAATTTCGAGTTGACGACAAACAACCCACCTTGCCATCACCCATAACAAAACGTGAAACGGAAGTGTTAACCTTAGTCGCACGCGGCTACAGCAATACGGAAATTAGTGAACTTCTTCAAATGTCCTTTCATACGGTTACATCCCACACAAAAAGCATCTATCGAAAACTGGCCGTCAATTCACGAAGCGAAGCCGTATTTGAAGCGGCGCAACTAGGGCTTATTACCTTACACCCGAAGAAAAGCCAATAAGGCAACCAAGCGGTGAACCATCAGAAACTGGCAATCAGCGTTTTCTTGTCAGTCATGCTGGCAATTTGCCTATTGGTGGTAAGAGCATACTACCTAGACCAACCGCTATTAGAACCAGCAGAAGTCATTTGTACAAAGTCTGCTCTGCGATTGGTCGACACGCCCAGTGGCGCGCTACCTGAAACTGACCAACGCTGGGAACAGGTAACACTGCCGAATGACTGGTTGCAGAAGGGCTATACCCGACAACATGAATGGTATCGATATGATGTTGTTCTAAACGTACCGCCAAATCGTCTTTGGGGTGTTCTGTTAGAAGCTGTAAATTTAAACGCAGCCGTCTATTTGAATGGCAATCTTGTCGGACTTAACGGTCGCATGGACGAGCCGATAACGCATAATTTTATTCATCCACTGTTGTTTGTAATTCCCAACGGATTACTTCAGTCAGGTAAAAATACAGTTCTAATTCATGTGGCAAGTTTTCCACCCGGACATGGGTTCTTGGGGAAATTCTGTCTTGGTCCTCAACAAGTGCTCAGTCAGGGTCGTGACAAGCAGCTTCTTTTCAATCTAGAAATTGCCAAACACATTTCAGCATTGAGCGGTGTATTTGCAATCGTGATCTTCATTATGTGGCTCTTGCGTCGTCAAGATTCACAGTATGGGTGGCTTGCCGCCACGCTAATCTTCTGGTCACTACATTCACTCAAGTTCCATGTGGCCAACGTTCCAATATCCAGTTTGTTCTGGGCTTGGATGTTGTACGCAACTTCCATAGCCGCATCCTTTTCCACCTACTTCTTTCTATTCCGCTTTCGTGATGTACGTTTTGAGCGCTTAGATCGTATCGTGTACAGCTTGTGGTTTGTGTCGACCCTTTCAATAACGATACTTATGCTCGCACAATCTCTGGCATTTTACAGAGCTGCAGAAATTTTCTTTGGTATTAGCTTTCTGTTTCTACTGTATGCGTTGTCAGGCGTCATGTCACAAGCATGGCGACACTACAACTTAGAGTCTTTTTGGCTAACCGTAACCGTGAGCTTTGTGGTTGTCGTTGTTGTTTACGACAACCTTCTCATTACCGGCGTTATGCAACGCGCCGGAGGACAATTATCTTTCTTAGCCGCACCCGTGCTTTTGGGTGCATTCGCATTTCTGGTTGTTCGTAGATTTGTCAACGCGATCATTGAGCGTGAGGAATTACTCAGAGATTTAGAAACGCGAGCCATTGCAGGCGCTGCTCGAATTGTAGACCTAGAAAAAGAATCTGCTCTGTCTGAACAACGTGAGACCATCATGCGAGATATGCACGATGGCGTAGGCGGACACTTAGTATCGGTACTCGCCGCCCTAGACACACCCAATGTCTCAGCAGATATAGTGAAGGAGGTTGTTCACCGCGCACTTATCGACCTACGTCTCATGATCGACTCTCTTGATATAGATGCCAGAGACTTAGGCATACTTATAGGCGCATTGCGCGACCGTATGCAGCCCATATTGAAATCTGGAGGTTTCAATGTTTCTTGGCGCATTGGCGAAACACCCCTACTGCACAACATGACACCCCACGCATCACTACAGGTTATTCGAATTCTCCAAGAAGCCTTAACTAATGCAATCAAGCACTCTGGCGCCGGGAATATTACTGTGCGACTTTTTTACGATACCAAGCTCTCCATGCACATTTTGGAAATAGAGGATGATGGCCAAGGTATGACAAACCCTACTTCTGGCGGCTACGGTCTAACCAATATGCGCAGGCGCGCCCGTTCTGGAATTTACCACAGCCAACGCGAATATCGGCACCAAGGTAGTGTTGTCGATATCGCATACAGAGGTGGGAAAATTCTAATCCCTGCTGCCCAGCCTGACATCCACTAACCAAGCGCGTTAATGTATTAAAGAACACCACAAGAAGCGCCTGAATGAACACAATACGCTGGAACCTGCTGGCTTGGACCTTACTATCCAGTGTCCTCGTGTCACATACCGTGCTTGCCTCACCCAAAGCCTGGCTAGCCGAGCAGCGAATTGTCATCGATCATGGGGCCATTCAGGTCATGATGACTAAGGACGCAGCACGCAACGTGGACTGGGGCTCGTTCTACGCCGATGTCAGCAATCGAACCAATGACATCCGCATCAATT
>QIGT01000217.1 GCA_003230835.1 Gammaproteobacteria bacterium | reverse complement strand
GCTTCCGCCAACAATGCCGTAATCGAATGCATCGTGCGCAACACGCCGCTTCTCATCAATCCGATCGACCCAGTGATCGAGTATCTCGGCGCAGGATACCCTCTGTATTTCTCGACCCTGGATGAGGCAGCAGAAAAACTGGCTTCTGATGAATTGGTTCTGCACGCACACGACTATTTGAAGAATCACCCGATCAAGAAGAAGCTGACGGGTGCCTATTTTCGAGCTTCGATAGAGAATTCAAAAATCTTAAGGACCAGTTTGTCGTGAAGGTTTCCGTCGTAACACCCTGCCTCAACGCCGCAGAACACATTGAAGTGGCAATCCGAAGTGTGATGGGCCAAAGCTACCCCTACTATGAGCACATAGTAGTAGACGGCGAATCAACTGACGGCACAATCGACATATTGAAACGCTATCCACATCTTATTTGGATATCGGAATCTGATGATGGTCAATCGCAGGCCATGAACAAAGGTTTTTCAATGACCACCGGTGACATTATTGTCTACCTCAATGCCGACGATTACTTTCTACCTGACGCATTCGCCTCGGTGCTCCCAAAGTTTAGGGCCGGCGTCAAATTTGTTGTTGGCGACGTGCTGGTTAAAATGGATAGTGGCTACTTCCTAAATTCACCGCGGCTGCGCTTTCAAGAAATGCTACGACACTGGGAACCCAATGCCTTCCCAAATAATCCGGTTGGTTACTTCTATCGGCGCGAGGTGCAGCAAGATCTGCCTTTCAACGAAGATAATCACTTAATCATGGATCTGGAATTTTTGTTGGAGGCGAGCCTCAAAACCGATTTCGAGAAGATCGACACCGTGCTTGGTGTCTACCGAGCCTTTGGCGATACGAAGACCCTGCAAGTACAGACAGAACCTGAGTATTGGACGCCAAAAAGTTTTCAGCTGATCGAACATCTGATCGAGAAATTGCCGCAGGAAGAAATTGAAAGGTATCTTAAAGACAGAGACAAAGGTCTGGGACAAAGGCATAGAGAAGCACTACTACTCGTTTAGTTCGCCTCTTGTGATCAACAAGAATTAATATTCTCAGGCTTGTGCTTAATCGAGCCCAACGCGCTTTACCAGTTATTCGTCCGACGTAAAATGCCATTTTTCTTAACGAAAGCGATATCCAATTGGCCCAAAGCACCGTCGTGAGGCCTGCGCAAGAAACCTGGAATGTCATACATCTCGTATCCTCGTTCCCCCATGAACACAATCACTTCGCGAACTGTTGGTTGATTTTCCATAAAAGAAAAAAGATTGACCTCAAGAATAATTAGCTCTGTAACTCCAAATAGCGATGTTGCGCCGCGTAACGCCTCCAGCTCAAAGCCTTGGATATCCAGCTTAACAAGCTCAGGTATTCCCAATGATCGTTCAGCCAACAGCGAATCGATTGTCAGAATATCGACCTCTCGTTGCTGTCCCTCTTGCAACAATTGTTCTTCAACTTTTGGCAAAAAGGAAGAGCCCGCAAGATCTTCCCAAATGGTTAGTGCAAGCTTACCTGTCTTAGAACCCGCACCAACCTCCACCCAATCCATTTCGTCATAGCTCGCGCACAGCTCATCTAACGCCTCTCGCATTTCTGCCTGAGGCTCTATGAGTAGGAAGCTAGCATCTGCGAAGACCATCTTGGCCATACGCGTCCATTTGCCATAGTTTGCGCCAACATCCAGGATCAATTGAGGAGCAAGGCCGCGCGCTTTCACGTCCTCTAAAAACGCCTGGAAATCACAGAGCGGTCTGCGGTCTGATCCTGGGACCAAGACCGTCTGAGCGGTACTTGGAAGATTCGGCGACAACCTAAACAATTTTTTGAGGCTGTTTCTCATTGTTTCTCCATACACATCATCCATCCTAGCAGAACGAAGCGTCTGGCCGCTGATGAGAATGCGGCCTAAGGGACATTGTGTTACCTTAATCGGACTGCGAGTGTACGCTGTGTTTGGACGAATGAAGATGTGCAGCAAACGATTCTTTGTATGGAAGTTTGCCTACCTGGCAGTTCTTAGTTTCTTAGGTTGGGGCTGCGCTCAGCAAACTCTTCCGGGGGACCCTCCAGAGTCATTTACTGCACTACGCATTGCCCACGCGGGCGGTGGAATTGAGGGAAAAACCTACACCAATTCCTACCAAGCCCTAGATCACAATCTGCAAATTGGCTTCGTCTATTTTGAGTTGGACTTCGTCTTCACTAGCGACGAACAACTTGTATGTCTGCACGATTGGAACCAGAGCTTTGGTCGTGCTTTTGGATATCAAACCAATCAAAAACTATCACTCAAAAAGATGCAGGAACTCATTTCTGCAAATACAACTTGGACAAATTGTACGCTGGATGATTTGGCGGATTGGATGTTAAAAAATGGGGCTGCCCATATAGTCACCGACGTTAAGGAACGTAATCTAAAGGCACTGTCGTTAATCGCGAAGAAGCTACCCGATGCCCATCGCCGTGTCATCCCTCAGATTTATACCCCGGAAAATTACTCTGCGGTTAAGGAAATGGGGTTCGAACAAATCATCTGGACGCTTTACCGGTATCCTCATGGTGAGAGCGAAGTACTGAACAACATTCAGAATTTTCGGGGTGCATTCGCAATTACCATGCCCGAATCGCGTGCAAAAACATCGCTCCCAAATGCGCTGGCAAGCGAAGGCATACCGACCTACGTGCATACGATAAACTCTCTCGAAAAAGCCGACGATTACATCAATCGATTTGGAATTACTAACATATATACCGATTTTTTGTTACCTGCCCAGTAGCGAGAGCGCCTTGTGCAGCGTACAAATGAAGTCTCTGACAATTCTGCCTACCATCAACGATCTCAGAGGCTTGCTGATTGTAAGATCACTTCTGCCCATCTAGTTGCTACTGTCGTCGCGACTGCGTTGCTGACTCTCGGGATACGGCTCATTCTGAACAATTCTTTTGATCTAGAACTTGAGCATCGTTTCTGGTACCGAGACTTTGCTGGCAACCTCGTCGTCAGCGTGTTCTTTTTCTCGCTTACCCGACATTGGCTGCGCGCAATGATTGTCGCCAGCCTGTTTCTGTGCAGCTTCCACTTTGGTAACGCTGGCAAATTAGTGGTTCTTGGAACGCCCTTTAGCCCGGATGATTTCATGAACGTCAAAAACTTGTTCATGCTTTCAAAAGACTGGTTGTTAGTCGTGGCGATAGCATCCATCACACTACCCATCGGAGCTTTTGTGCTATTGGTACGATGGCGCGCACTTTCCACATGGGTATCTTTTGGTGTGTTCTTCAGTGTTGTCTCGCTGGGGATTTTTTACAGTACTGATGTTCGATCGTCGCTTGATCGCGAATTTGGTAACTCCGAGTGGAATCAGCCGCTAAATTACAAGACTAGGGGACTCATGCTGCACATTGTTCAGGAATCAATGCGTACCCTGTCAAAAGTGAAAGTGATTCCAACGCAAGCGAACATTAGTAGTCTGATGGCCGCCTTGCCCCACCATCGCCCTGATATTAAGAGCACGAACAAAAGAAACGTTCATATGATCGTGCTCGAATCCTTTTTCGATCCCAATACCTTGGGTAAACAATGGGTCCCAGAAGACCCCTTACCCGAAGAGTTTCATGCGCTGTGGAATGCAACAGACAAGTCCACAGCGTTAACGCCTGTCTTTGGAGGCTATACGGCCAATGCTGAATTTGAGGTGCTCTGCGGCTTTCCATTTACCGGCTACGGGGTTTTCTTTGAAGGGTTTCTTCGTCACAACGCCCCCTGCCTACCGGCGATGCTCGCACAACAAGGATACCGATCAATTGCATCGCACCCGAATGTCCCGGGCTTTTGGAATCGAAAGCTCGCTTATCACCTAACAGGCTTTGATACTTTTTGGAGCAAAGCTGATTTTGATATTAGCGATTCAGTGAGCGGTGTTCTGTTAGATCACAGTTTCTACGACCAGGTTTTCGACAAGTTGGGCGAGCTAGACGACGGCCCTGTATTCAACTACATGTTGACCTATCACGGTCACTATCCGTATTCGACAAACGAGAACTATCCAAACAAGGTGAAAGCCGGCAAGGATTCCTGGCTGTTGCAAGGCTATCTGAATCATGTGTACTACAAATCACGAGATCTGATGGCCTTAGTATCGCGACTGAGGCAAGATGATCCAGAGGCTCTTGTTGTCATTTTCGGCGATCACTTACCATCGCTCGGATCCAATTTCGGCGTGTACACCGACGCTGGCAAACTCGCGGCAGATCGCAAGAACTTCACACCAGAGATGCTGCGGTATTCTTCTTCAACACCGTTGATTGTCATCAATGGCAGGCAAGGTCCACAAAAGCTAGGGCAAGTACCCCTCTATCGGTTACCGGCGATAGTTACCGGAATGTTGGGTTCGACCGGTGCTGGTATCGCTGGTTGGTCGAGCAATCCGCCTGGCAAGATCATACGACCAGTCTATCGCATGCACTACTACTTGCAAGATGGTAAAACCATAGCCTGTGGTTTTGGGAGCAAGCGATCAGATTGCATTGAATCACAAGACTGGATAACCAGGGTCAAGACCCTGAGTACAGATATTTTCGCAGGTGCGCAGCACAGCCTGCAATACCTCGATGATGTCTCAGCGAATTAGGTGGCCGATGTGTAAGCCGATCAACAAAAGCGATCGTAAGCTACGAGACTCCAAACTATCACTACAAGTACAAGACTGACAAACACCGCGGCTGACCCCATGTCTTTGGCACGACCCGCCAATTCGTGAATTTCAAATCCCACTCGATCCGTAATCGCTTCAATCGCAGAATTTAGCAGCTCCGAAATAAGGACAATAAAGAGCGTGCTGATCAGTAAGCCCTGCTCCAGCGCGCTGCGACCAAGCCAGAACGCCAACGGCACGAGCATTAAACAGAGTGTAAGTTCCTGGCGAAAGGCCGCCTCGTTCTTCCATGCAGCCCGCAGGCCTAACATGGAATAGCGGGTAGCGTTGACTATTCTGCGGATTCCCACGTTCGGCGCTGTCATACTGTTTCTTTTGTCGGTGGCGGTCTGCCTGTTAATTTTCTGACTGGTCTGCGGAATCAGAGCCTTCATCGAGTTTAGATGGGCGTCGCAACCTTAAGAAAGCAAGTACTCGATGCCAATAGACTTTCAAAGTTAAACCAATTGCAGCGATTGCTGCAATCAAGCCTTGAATCATCGCAGAGCCTGTCCCCGGATCGAGATATGCATGAGCCAATGTTGGGGTTAAGGACATTGCTAGCACGGCCAAAAGAATGATTCTGCTACCCTGGATCTTTGATTGAAATGGTCTCATGTGGTAGCGGCCTATCTGTAAATCTGGGGCAAGTTTCTAGAACTCAAGCCCGCGCATGTTAGTTAGTTTAGGATGTCAGCTCAAGCAATCTGCACACCCCAACGGAATACATTGTTGAATGTACCAGACGCAATACCTTCGTCATTTCGAGACCCATCGGGACATGTTTATCGTCGTGACGGGCGGATCTATCGACAGATAAACGATAGCTATCGGAATCACTATCGCGCCCTCATGGATTCCGGTCTACACGCAGTCTTAATAAAGAAAGGCTGGTTAGTTGCGCATGATGAGCGGCCATCGCAGAC
>QIGT01000220.1 GCA_003230835.1 Gammaproteobacteria bacterium | reverse complement strand
ACTCTTCTTGCTTCGTAACTTCTCCTTCTCCTTCCCCCTCCGCAGTATCAAGATCGCTAGATACTAGGGGTATAAACAGCCGATCCGCACTGACATCTGCAGTTAGTCTCAACGGGTTGGCGGCGAAAAATGCAGACCCAATTGCGACATTCCCAGGAGAGTTCAAATTGAAGCTATCGACATGCGTACCTGCATCATCCAATCTAAGGTCGACAGAAATTTCGAGTGGAAACACATGCTTATCTTGATAGGGAAAGATAGGCGCAAAATGCGGCAAGCTTGTACTGATGAGATTCACTTGAGCTTCCACAGACTGATTATTAGGATCAAATTGCCCCCGAGCTTACTTGAGCTTCCACAGACTGATTATTAGGATCAAATTGCCCCCGAGCTTGCAACTCAGAACCTGCGAAGGTAAGAGCCAGATCCATTTTAGGCCGCTCGCTGAGATCTTCAAAGCGACCATTGATAACAAAAGGATAGCCAGACACGCCTGGCATTTCGTGTAAGCCGCGAAGATCTGTAACGTCGATGACATCAAAACCTCCACCCGCAAGCCCACCAAATGCAATCTCGCCACCGTCAATTATTGTACTTTCTACGAATAGGGCACTTTCTACGGAGTCAATTCCACCCTGGGCAGGTTGCTCGGGTATAACGCCTACGGTGACATCAACACGGGCCTTTTTAATGTTCATTGCCAAGGTGGCGTCGAAAGTCAGCTGGGCCTTAAGCTCAAGTTCAGTTTTCGTCGCACCCATGAGCACCACGCCATCAAGGGTTAAACCGGCAGGAAACAAGGCAACCTGTGCCGCTTCTTCGGGTAACAGCTCAACGGTGACAGACCAACTTAATTTTTCAGCTGCTTGTTGCGACATTTGCCTACCTGTAGATCTCAAGTTGACCCCACCACGGTCATTCCGCCGGGCATGAAAGCTGGCCATATACTGGTCATCCAAGATGAATTCATCGACATCAATATCAACAAACAGCATCGCCAGTGGCGTACCGGCAAATGCATCAGCATTTGCCGGTGCCTGCGCCTGAGTTTCTACTGCTGCACTTTGTTTGAGTTCTCCAGCGGCGCGGCTTTTGGCAACTAACTGGTTCGCGGACACAGACCAAAAGGGCCGTTCTTGCCACCAACCTAGCCAATCGGCTTGCACCGAGAAACGATCAGCATGCACATCTACTTGTGCAGATCTCACGACCAATCTAGACACATCAACTTTTAGCGGCACAAAATCGACTCGAATAGACTCAACCTGAATCTGAAAAGCGTCTTGGCTTTTGTTAACCGCACTGACAAGCCATTGGGGCGAAAATTTAACGATAACCACTAGGCCAATACACAGTATTGTCAACAGGCCCAAGAGCACAACAAAACCCTTTCGAAGATAGCCGCTCACTATCAAACTACGCACCGGCCAACTTATTACGCAAACGTCGCATACCATTAAGCCATCGATCATAGTCGTTAGCTTTTCGCTGAAAGTAGGTACTTACCTCTGGGTGAGGTAGTACCAAGAAGCGCTCTTGTTGTATGGCGGAAAAACAAGCATCGGCAACAAATTCAGGTTCTAGAATGCCGTCGCCGCTGGCCTGACGGGTATTAGAATTACTCTTACTCTTAGCCTGTGGTCCAAGTATGTTGGTGCGCACTGCTTGGGGGCATAGGACCGAAACGCCGATACCTTGGTCTGCATAGTTGATAGACAGCCACTCAGCAAAGGCAACAGCAGCATGCTTAGACACCGCATAAGGGCCAGAGTCAATTTGCGTGAGCAACCCTGCCGCAGATGCGGTATTTAGCAAATATCCACCACCACGACTGACCATACCGGGCACTACCGCTCGTGCTGCAGCGAGATGAGACCACATATGCACATTCATCATTTGCTGCCATTGTGCTGTGTCTAGATTTAAGCCACCACCTTTTCCATATCCAGCGTTGGAAACAAAGATATCAATGCCTCCAATGTTCTTCTCGGTATCTGTAACCAAAGCCTCGATGGCAGATTCATCCCCCACATCAAGTGCGGCAGATGACGCGATAGAGCCAATCAGATTGGCTGTTTCGGTCGCTTTCTCAGCATTCAAATCGCTACAAACGACCGCTCGTGCACCTTTGCGAGCAAACCCCTGCGCAAGCGCTCTACCGATTCCCGATCCAGCCCCGGTAACCACCACTACAGTGTCTTTTAACTCCATATCCCGCCGTTCCTATTACAAATTTAAACTATTGATAGTGATACAGGATAATGATCTGAGGCCGTGCGCGCCATATGCCCGATATGTATAGTTGGGCTCTGTGGGACAACTTGTGGCCCTTCCTTCTCACCCACCATGATTCGATCTATTCGGCTTCTTCTTTTAGGCCAATAAGTAGATGGATTCTTACCCTGTATTTTGAGCTGCTCTTCCATCGGATCATATAACTTAAGCTGATCTAGAATCTTCAGAACCTCACTTTTTGCCGTGTCATTGAAGTCTCCAACCACCACCAGAGGCAGTTTGCTTTGTTGGTAACCCAGCACAATATCTACTAAACAACGTACTTCTGCAGCCCGAATTTCTTCGGCGGCAAATGGCTGCCACGCAGGATTGGTCTTCGATTTCAGATGGACGGCAAAAATGGTCAACAGTTCGCCCCCTGCTCGCGTCACACTCACTTGCAATACATCACGCTGAAGAAGCAACGGGCTTAGCGTCGCAGATCGCATATCTTCTTCACTGGCATACCAATACAGCGGCTCATTGTTTTCACTGGTCAAGACACGCTTCGCGTGAGAGGTCAATTTAATCGGTAAGCGGCTGAGCACTCCAAGATGAATTGATCGACGGCTGTTTCCCGCACATAAGCCAATATAGGGGTACGGTCGATCCAGGCGCTCATTTAGTTTGCTCAGGGTCGTCTTCGAACCGATCTCTTGCAGCACCAACAAATCTGCATCAACAAGTCCAATCATGCGGATCAGCGGCCGAACTTCCTTGGCCGGCTTCTGGGGTCCTTCGTCTGCCAGAAAGAGATTCCTCACATTGTAAGTGCAAATTTTTATAGTCTAGTGTCTCCCATTTGTACGACCCGATGTACGACCCGACGCTGTGCATCAAAGGAATTGTAGTTATCATCTACGGCTATTATCGATGCACCAAAACGATTCGAAAGTAACCTCTAAAACACAGCAGGGAAAGAAAATGTCCGAACTAGAAGCAGACCTCTTTGAATTGGCTATGTCGCAGAAAGCACAGCCTCTCATGGATGCTGTCAAAAAACACATCGCAGACAACGTGGAACCCATAACCGATGAGTTCTTTGCCCTCAACACTGACAAGGAAGATCGTTGGACCTGGCACCCTCGCCAGTTGGAACTTCTCGATGGCGCCAAGGCAAAGGCAAAAGAATCAGGATTGTGGAATTTTTTCTTGCCCGATGCGGATACCGGCGAAGGTCTGAGTAACCTAGATTACGCCTACCTCGCTGCCGAACTGGGCAAATGGGCGCTGGCATCAGAAACCTTAAATTGCAGCGCACCTGATACCGGCAACATGGAAGTGCTCGAACGAGTGGGCACACCCGAACAAAAAGAAAAGTGGCTCAAACCCCTACTGGCGGGTGAAATTCGCTCAGCTTACGCAATGACAGAACCAGGATTACCCTCATCAGATGCCAAAAACATCAGCACCAGTGCGGTTTTAGACGGCGATGAATGGGTTATTAACGGTGAGAAATTTTACATCTCTGGAGCAGGCGACCCACGCTGTAAGATCATGATTACCATGGTTAAAACAGATCCAAATGCAGCACCCAGCAAACAGCAATCACAAATATTGGTGCCTGTAGATACACCAGGGGTCGAGATGATACAAGGCATGCAGGTGTTCGGCCAAGACCACGCACCCCGCGGACACATGCACCTAAAGTTCAATAATGTACGCGTACCCAAAGAAAATTTACTCCTGGGTGAAGGTCGAGGTTTCGAAATATCCCAAGTACGTTTAGGTCCTGGGCGAATTCATCATTGTATGCGCTCGATAGGAAAGGCGGAAAAGGCTCTAGAACTGATGGTCAAGCGCGCCGGCAGCCGGGTGGCCTTCGGCAAACCGATAGCCAAGCTTGGGAAAAATCTCGAAGTGATCGCGCGAGCTCGCATCGAAATAAATGCCATGCAACTTGCAGTGTTACAAGCGGCCAAAGCCATGGACGTGCTGGGCAACAAAGAAGCAAGGGTATATGTCAGTGCGGTGAAGGCCATGGTGCCCGAAAAAGTCTGTCTAATTATCGATCAGGCCATACAAATGCATGGCGCTGCCGGGGTTTCCCAATGGACGCCATTGGCAGGCATGTATACCGACATGAGACATTTGCGCTTTGCGGACGGTCCTGACGAAGTCCATCACATGGTGGTGGGACGCGCAGAACTGCAAAAATACGACCTCTGGTAGGCACGTTTCCTAGCTGCAATATGGGCAAAAATAGCTGAGTCTGACAATTCAGGTTGAGACTCACTATCGTGATAGTATTTCCCGGGCTTAGGGAAGTAGTTTCACAAGGGCATATTCTTATGTTGTACAAAGTCCATTGGCTATTGATGTTCTCCATGCCTCTTTTACTTGCTGGTTGTGGTGGTGGCGGCAGTAGCCGCAGCGCACCCACGCCAACACCTCCACCACCACCAGTGGGTACCGATTTTGACCAAGGTATCTTTGCCGCTTCAAGTATCTACAAAGACATTTGCCTGAACCCACGAGCGGGTAACTTTCCCGATGTTCAAGGTACTACCGACGATGAAAACGATTGGCTAAGGGCGTGGAGTAACGATCTTTACCTCTGGTATGACGAGATTTTGGACGAAGATCCGCGGCTCTTTACCACACCTGACTACTTCGACGTGATGAAAACTTTTGCGACCACCTCAACAGGCAATGCAAGAGACAATTTCCACTTCACTTTTGATACGCAAGAGTGGCTACTGCTATCACAATCTGGAATTTCTGCCGGATACGGGGCTGATTTTGAACTGATTTCGACCACACCACCACGCGAAGCGATTGTGGCATTTGTGGAACCGGGTTCACCCGCAGATTCACCGGGCACGATGCTTCCACGCGGCACACGAATTCTCGAAGTGGATGGCGAAGATTTGGTCAATGGCACTTCCCAAGCAGCCGTAGATGCACTCAATGCTGGCCTTTTTCCCTCTGCAGCCGGTGAGACCCATGAATTTGTCGTGGAAGACTTTGACGGCACCAATCGGCGCACGGTCACCATTGTTAGCGCCAACGTGGAGCAAAACCCTGTCCCCGAGATATTCATCATCGATACCGCCTCTGGACCAGTCGGATACATGCTGTTTAACAGCCATATTGCACCGGCAGAAGCCGACTTGGTATTCGCAATGGATGACTTTGAGGCGCAAGGCGTGACCGAACTGATACTCGATATGCGCTATAACGGCGGCGGCTTTTTAGACATCGCAAATATGTTGGCCTACATGGTTGCGGGCCCATCGGCTGCTGCAGGTAGAGTATTCGACGAGACCCAATTCAATGACAAACACGTCTCGGTAAACCCGGTCACGGGGCAAGCTTTGAGCCCGGGTTTCTTCCATCAAGTCACCCAAGGTTTTTCTTCCATCCCGGCCGGAGATCCGCTACCTAGCCTAAATTTGTCTAGAGTGTTTGTCTTATCTGGCCCAGGTACTTGCTCAGCCAGTGAAGCGGTTATCAATGGTCTACGAGGAATAGGTGTCGAAGTGGTACTTATTGGCGACACCACCTGTGGCAAGCCCTATGGTTTTTATGCGACTGATAATTGCGGCACAACCTACTTCTCCATTCAGTTCAGGGGCGTTAACGCCATGGGCTTTGGCGACTATTCTGACGGTTTTGTGCCCACTGATACCCCTGTAGAAGCATCCGAAATCACCGGCTGCCTAGTAGCAGACGACTTTAGCCGCCCATTAGGTGATTTGGATGA
>QIGT01000022.1 GCA_003230835.1 Gammaproteobacteria bacterium | reverse complement strand
GTTTGTGGTGTTTCTAAAGCCCTGCCCTTCTTCGTTCAAAACAACCAAACCACCACCATTGGCACCACCGAAATCTCTGTCGATAGACATATCGTTATAGCGCACGTCGAACACCAGGTTATCTAGTGGTGTGAACTGAAATTGGATCGCATAGTTTCTGGTGCCCAGACCGTCCAGATCATCGGTGGGTCCGATTTCTTCAATAACCCCATCGCGATCGCGGCTACTAAAATTGAACCGCGCAGACAATAAGTCATCGATGAGCGAGCCATTGATCATGCCGTAATATTCTTGCGTCCCAAAGTTGCCGCCGATGGCTTTCAAAGAATAGTCAAATTCGTGACTGGGTTGCTTGTAAAGAATATTGATCGCGCCGCCAACCGCGTTACGTCCGTAGAGTGTTCCTTGGGGCCCACGTAGAACCTCAATGCGCTCCACATCCCAGAATGTCGCTGCGGTTGCAGTCAACAAATCTTCCGAGTAAACGCCGTTCATGTAAGTGGCAACCCCTGGATCGCCTCCCAATGCCCGAAAGTTTCGACCTACGCCGCGAATCGTCGCATCGTAAGGCTGAATGGTGGTTGCAGGTATAAAGTTCTGCAAATCTTCTTGGTTTCGAATGCCGAAATCATCCAGCATTTGACCGGTAAAGGCAGTAATCGAAATGGATGTGTCCTGGATAGACGCTTCACGCCTTTCCGCAGTAACCACAATCTCTTCGATTTTACGACCTTCAGCGGCCGCAACAGATTGACTATTGAAAGCCAATACGAACACACACACGCACGACAAGCGCGCAGCTTGAGTAGCAACAAATCTCATTTTTCCCCTCCAAAAGGCAAAATAAAACATAAGATTATTTCTGCGCACCTTCTTATGGGCGCGATGAAACATATATCTATTCCCAATCCCTAATCACCGATTACGTAGTCAGTGCATAAAACACACACCGTCCCCGCGCAATACAGTCTCCGGCTGGTTTTATAACGGGGTAAGGTGAGCATGTCAATGGCTACTCTGTATTGACAAACAATTAGGAAGGAACTTAAAAAGACCTAGCTTAGTGCTTAATCTCAAATAACTCTGCGAGTTGCTCGGTCATAGCACCGCCCAGTTGCTCGGCATCAGTAATGGTGACCGCGCGATTGTAGTGATGAGTGACGTCATGGCCTATGCCAACGGCGACCAATTCGACGGGCGAATAATTCTCTATCATGTCGATGGCATATTTCAAATGTTGTTCTAGATAGCTGCTCGGATTAACCAAAAGTGTGGAGTTATCGACCGGTAAACCGTCAGAAATGACCATCAATATCTTGCGCTGCTCTAACCGTGTCACCATCCGATTGTGCGCCCATATGAGTGCTTCACCATCGATGTTTTCCTTCAGCAACTCTTCGCGCATCATCAAGCCTAAGTTACGCCGCGTGCGGCCCCAAGTGTCGTCTGCTGCCTTATAGATGATATGCCGTACATCGTTCAAGCGACCAGGGTTCGAAGGCTTGCCAGCATTAATCCACTGCTCTCTCGACTGGCCACCCCGCCAAGCCCGGGTGGTGAAGCCTAGAATTTCAACTTTGACCGAACAGCGTTCTAATGTGCGGCCAAGAATATCTGCACACATCGCTGCGATGGTGATAGAGCGGCCTCGCATCGAGCCAGAACTGTCAATCAACAGGGTGACCATGGTGTCGCGAAACTTCATTTCTTTTTCTTGCTTAAATGCCAACGGATTCATCGGGTCGATGATAATTTGAGTGAGGCGTGAGGCATCCAGTACGCCTTCTTCCAGATCAAATTCCCAGGTACGGTTTTGCTTAGCCATCAAGCGACGCTGTAGTCTATTAGCCAACTTCGAGGTGGTGTGCTGCAAAGAAACCAGTTGTTGATCGAGGAGCTGGCGTAATCGTGTCAGCTCTTCGCTTTCACACAACTCCTCAGCGCGAATCGTTTCATCGAACGCTTCGGTATAACATTGATAGTTGGTGTCTACCGCGATTCGACCCGCCTCATCTGGCATTGGCACCGGAGCCTCATCTGCATCTGCCTGGGCGCCTGACTCATCCATATCCGTATCAGCTTCCATTTCCATCATGGCAGCATCGCCGTCGGCATTCTCATCACCTATGGATTCGTCATCGAGCATCACGTCTTCGGGACTAAAATCAGAATCTGCATCCTGGTTCTCATCCATAGTCTCAATTTCATCTTGATTCTGCTCGCCATCTGGCGGGTCATTCAAATCGGCAGCCATACCTAGATCAGCAATGATACTGCGGCACATGGTGGCAAATTGGGCTTGATCGCCAACATGGGGTCGCAGTGCGCGGATGTGCTCACCGGCATGGGCTTCCACATGCTCGCGCCAAAAACGCACGACATTCTCTGCGCTTGGCGGCAACTCGCGACCCGTTAAGGCTTGTCTGACAAGTAAACCAACCGCAACTGACAAAGGTGCTTCGGTTTCTGCGGTGATGGTGTCAAAGGCTGCCTGCTGACACTGCACTTCTAAGCGTGCGTCTAAATTTTGTGCCACACCTTGCATGCGCAAACTACCGATAGAGGCGATGCGCGCATCTTCGATCCACTCAAACATCTCATGCGCGGGGCCGCCTCGTGGCGCATAACTCGCATGTAATTTTTCGTCATGATGCCGAAGCTTCAGTGCAAACTGATCACCCACACCACGAACCGAATCGATCTCGGCTTGTGCACAACCGACACTGGGTAGTGGCACGCGCATACGGTTGCCGCGCGCGGAAGGTGCACCCGGTCCAAAACTAACCTCTAATTCATGGTCTTGCGCAAGCGCCCGCATGGTGGCAGTCATCGCGCGTTTGAATGGCTCTAATGGGTTTTCTATATCATTCATAACGCTAAATTGTTTAGGCGGTTTTTAAAGTAATGCCTTCGGTGGCGTCGCCAAGATCTTCACCCATACAACGTTGGTAGTACTCGGCAACTATGGGACGTTCCAGTTCGTCACATTTATTTAAGAACGTGACCCGAAAGGCAAAGCCAACATCACCAAAAATCTCGGTATTCTGTGCCCATGTGAGCACTGTTCGTGGTGACATCACCGTGGAAACATCGCCGTTAACAAAGCCTTTGCGGGTCAAATCTGCAACACTCACCATATTGCTTACGGTGCGCCGTCCGGCATCAGTCTGCTCATAGGATTTCGCCTTACCCAAAACAATTTCGCATTCTGCTTCGTGTTCTAAGTAATTAAGTGTGGCCACCACACTCCAACGGTCCATTTGGCCCTGGTTAATTTGTTGAGTGCCATGATACAAGCCTGTCGTGTCGCCTAACCCCACTGTATTGGTGGTTGAAAACAACCTGAAAAACGGGTGCGGTGTAATCACTTTATTTTGATCAAGTAGCGTCAGCTTACCCTCCACCTCCAACACGCGTTGAATCACAAACATCACGTCGGGCCGACCTGCGTCATACTCGTCAAACACCAATGCCACTGGGTGTTGCAGTGCCCAGGGCAACATGCCTTCTCTAAATTCTGTAATTTGCTTACCGTCTTTCAAAACGATAGCGTCTTTCCCAATCAGATCGATACGGCTAATGTGGCTGTCCAAATTAACCCGCACGCAGGCCCAGTTTAGCCGAGCAGCAACTTGTTCGATGTGCGTAGACTTCCCGGTACCATGATATCCCTGGATCATCACCCGACGGTTATGTGTAAAACCCGCTAGAATCGCCAGCGTCGTATCTCGGTCAAAACGATAATCTTCGTCTATCACAGGCACATGATCGTTACGCTCGCTATATGCGGGTACCTTTAAGTCTTGATCAATTCCGAATGCTTCGCGCACACTGATGGTTGTGTCGGGGCTTGAAGCCTGTAGTAGATTGGCGGCCGTGTGGTCAGTCACAAATGCTCCCTTAACTCTAATTTTGGGCAAGCCGACTATTGTAAGGATGTATGAGCAAAAAGCAGCAGGAAAAGTATAAGAAATGGCAATGATTCACATGGTAAGGCACGGTAAAGCCGCAGCAGGCTTTGGTGCGCACAAAGACCCTGGTCTAGATGAGCTTGGTCATCGCCAAGCAAACACAGTAGCGCAGATGTTAGTAGAACTTTTATCCGAGCAGGCTCCACTGAAAATATTCTCAAGCCCTCTCGCCCGCGCGTTTGAAACCGCACAACCCCTGGCGAAGTTGTGGCAAGGCCAAATTATCCTCGAACCGAGGATTGCAGAGGTGCCCTCGCCAACACAGGATTTGGCGCAGCGCGCAGCCTGGTTGAGTCAGGCCATGGCTGGCACCTGGGGCGAGCTAGGTGCGCCGCTTAAAAATTGGCGCGATTCTTTAGTAAGCTGCTTACTCGATATAGATGAAGACTGTGTCATGTTTAGCCACTATGTGGCGATCAACGCCGCTGTGGGTGCTGCTCAAGACAGTGATTTAATGCGTGTGTTTGCGCCTGACAATTGTTCGGTAACCACCCTCAACAACGACTCTCAAAGCAAAAATTCACAGACGCTGCAAGTGGTCACCTTGGGCCGCACAGCGGCTACAAAAATAAATTGAGCCTGCACCAATGGGATTTTAAGATGATTCGTTCTCTCGCCGTGATTGCTTTGTGCACTCTAAGCATATTCTATTCAACCGGCATCAGCGCTCAAGACTGGCCCACCTATGGCAACAACCCTGGCACCTCTAAATACACCCCTTTGGCGCAAATCGACGCCACTAACGTTGCAAAATTAGAAATCGCCTGGTCCTGGGCATCCCCAGACAATGCCATTGTTAAACAAGATCCTCGGCTTACCCCTTGGAATTACAAGGTCACGCCGCTAAAAATTGGTAAGACCTTATACGTCTCGACTTCGTTGGGTTTCGTCGTCGCGATTGACGCCGCAACCGGCAAGACCATTTGGACCTTTGATACCAAAACCTACGCAGATGGCCGCCCTACCAATTTGGGCTTTAATCATCGTGGCGTTGCGTATTGGACAGATGGCAACAATGAACGAATTTTGATGCCCACCAACAATGCCTATCTTTGGGCATTGGATGCAAAAACGGGAAAACCCCTCGACACTTTCGGCAACAGTGGGCGTGTGGATCTAACGGTAGGTTTGGGGCGCCAGATCAATCGCAAACAATACTCGGTTATATCGGCACCTATCGTGGTTGGCGATATCTTGGTGGTTGGCTCCTCCATATTAGACGGCCCACCCAACAAGGAAATGCCACCGGGCCACGTGCGCGGTTTCAACATACGCACCGGTGAACAAGTATGGATTTTCCATACCATTCCACAAGCAGAGGAATTCGGCGTCGACACTTGGGAAGGCGATGCCTGGAAATACTCGGGTAACACAAACGTTTGGACAGGGCTGAGTGCCGACATAGAAACTGGCTATGTCTACGTGCCTACCGGCACACCCACCAACGATTGGTATGGTGGCCATCGCTTAGGGGACAATTTATTCGCCGAGAGCTTAGTGTGTTTGGATGCAAAAACAGGCGCACGGGTTTGGCACTTCCAAATGGTTCATCACGGCTTGTGGGACTACGATCTTCCTGCAGCACCTACCCTGATGAACTTGGTGGTAGATGGCAAATCAATCAAAGCAGTTGCCCAGGTGTCAAAGCAAGCTTTCGTGTATGCCTTTGATCGACTCA
>QIGT01000086.1 GCA_003230835.1 Gammaproteobacteria bacterium | reverse complement strand
TGTTAGAAGTAGGCTTCAACCATTTTTTTCAAGGCTTCGATGACAATCGAGATCCCGATATGGTTCTTCCACAGCCTCACGCAGCGCCGGGTATATATGCACGCGCATATTGGAAGGTCGGCTTAGTTTGCAACAGCTGAGCAACTACCGTCGAGAATTAGGAGCGGGGGGTGGGCTGTCTTCCTACCCACATCCGCGTAGCATGCCAGCGTTTTGGGAAATGCCGAATGCGTCTATGGGGTTGTCTACACCTGCTGCGATATACGAGGCGCGGTTTGCGAAATATCTAGAAAATCGAGGTTTGAAACCTAAGAGTCGTCGCAAGATATGGTGTTTTATTGGTGACGGCGAAGCTGACGAACCCGAAGTGTTAGGCACCATAAATATAGCGGCTCGTGAGAATCTCGACAACTTGATATTGGTCATCAACTGTAATTTGCAGCGATTGGATGGCCCGGTTAGAGGTAATGGCAAGATCATACAAGAGCTGGAACGGGTTTTTCGTGGTGCTGATTGGGAAGTGATTAAAGTCATATGGGGGAGTGGTTGGGATGGATTGCTTGCGCGGGATAAAAAAGGCGTTTTGCGCAAACGTATGGATGAGTGTCTGGATGGCGACTATCAAATGTATTCGGTATTGCCTGGTAATGTTCAACGTGAACATTGGGTAGAAGGCAATGCTGAACTAGAGAAAATGATGAACTCTCTTACCGATGAAGAGGTTCGTGGGATTAAACGTGGCGGACAGGACCGCAAGAAAGTATATGCCGCCTTCGATCGAGCTATGCAAACCCGAGGTAAACCTACCGTTGTATTAGTGAAAACGGTGAAAGGTGACGGTATGGGTGCTCAGGGTAAGAATACGGTTCACCAGTACAAAAACATGAGTGGGAATGAGCGCATTTCGCTGGCCAAAGAACTGGGGATCCCAATTTCTGACGCGGCAGCCATGGCAGCGGAGTTTTACAAACCCAAAAAGGACTCTGCGGAGCTTGTCTATTTAGCTGAACGTCGAAAAAGTCTGGGTGGTCCCGTACCGCGTCGCCGACAGGATTGTATCGGCTTACCAGCACCTCCTTTGGCAGTGTTTCAAGACGTTCTTAACGGCGGTGGCAAACGAAAAGTGTCGACTACCATGGTTATGGTGCGCTTGTTATCAATGTTATTGAAATTAGAGAGCCATGCTAAGTACATCGTACCCATTGTGCCTGACGAAGCACGCACGTTCGGTATGGACGGCTTGTTTAAAGTAGCCGGTATATATGCGCCAGAGGGACAAAAGTACAAACCCGTCGACGCAGATACGCTATTGCCTTATCGAGAAGCCGCCGACGGCCAAATTCTGCAAGAAGGGATATGTGAAACCGGTGCGATGGCTTCATTCATGGCCGCTGGCTCCGCCTACGCAGTGCACGGGCTGCCGATGATTCCCTTTTACATCTTTTATTCCATGTTTGGATTTCAAAGGGTAGGCGACATGATATGGAGTTGTGGCGACATGATGTGTCGTGGCTTTCTGTTAGGCGGTACAGCGGGCCGAACCACATTGAACGGCGAAGGTCTACAACACGAAGATGGTCACTCTCAAGTTCTTTCCAGCACTGTGCCGAATTTGCTCAGTTTCGACCCTGCCTTTGGATACGAATTGGCTTTGATCATTCAGGATGGCATGCGCCGAATGTATGAACTTAAGGAAAATATTTTCTACTACATCACCTTGTACAATGAAAACCATCTAATGCCAGGAATTGGTGAATGTGTGGACAAATCACACGCAAATGAACAGGTGGTGATAGATGGTGTTCTTCAAGGCGGGTATTGCTTTTTGCGCAATGAAAACCACGAAAACACGCCCACGGTTCACTTGTTAGCCAGCGGTAGCATTATGCAACAAGCGCTTACCGCGAATCAGTACTTGCAAGACCTGCAGCTTAACGTTTGTGTTTGGAGCATTACCAGCTTCACTGAACTTGAGCGACAAGCGCAAGGATGCGAACGAACAAACCGACTCAATCCTGCTGATTCAATACAACAACCGTATGTGGCGAAATTATTTGGCGATGAGCAAGGTGTATTTGTAGCTGCCACAGACTATATGAAGAAAGTGGCGGCTGGCATTACACCCTGGATACCTGGACGCTATGAGGTGTTAGGTACAGATGGCTATGGGTTGAGTGAGTCTCGAGAGCGATTGAGGCAGCACTTCGAGGTTGGTCATAAAGACATTTGTTTTGCTGCGTTGTCTGCCTTGCTTCGAGAAGGTTTGTTTGACGCGCAAGTACTTATCGCGCACATGGATGCCTTAGATGTGGATGCTGCGCAAGCCGACCCTCGTCTGCGCTAGAGGCGATTTAGATATGATCTTACTAAACAGGAGAAAGATAGATGGATAGTTTTACGGGAAAGCTGGCAATAGTTACCGGTGGTGGTACTGGCATGGGCCGAGAGTTAGTTTGTCAGTTGGTAGCGCAAGGTGCTCATGTGGCTATGTGTGACGTGTCTGCCGAAAACATGAAAGAGACGGTGAAGCTCGCCTCGCTTCAACAAGATCAACAGCTCACTAGCCATCTTTGTGATGTCAGCAGTGAATCTCAAATAGTCAATTTTCGGGATGAAGTCATCGATCAGCACCAAGCGAGCCATATCAATTTGCTGTTTAACAATGCCGGCATCGGTGGCGGAGGGGAGTTCGCCACCGGCGATCGTGATGAATGGGAACGGACATTTGCGGTGTGCTGGTATGGGGTCTACTACGGTTGTAGGGCTTTTATGGACTTGTTAATGGCCAGTGATGAAGGGCACATTATAAACACCAGTTCGGTGAATGGGTTTTGGGCGTCTATAGGTATCAATGTTTCACATACCGCCTACGCGGCGGCAAAATTTGCAGTTAAAGGATTTACCGAAGCCTTGGTTACCGATTTACGCTTGAACGCACCCCACGTGCGTGCATCTGTTGTGATGCCGGGTCATATTGGAACCTCTATCGCGTTAAATACTGCAAAAGTACTTGGGCTAAATGATGCGTTGAATTTATCTGCGGATGAAGTAGCAGCCGTGCGTGAACGTTTATTGGCCGCTGGGTTGCCGGTAGATAATGTACCAGACGATCATATTCGAGAAATGATTCATCAACGTGCGGTTGATTTTCGGGACAAAGCGCCGACCAGTGCAGGGCAGGCTGCTACCATCATTCTCGAAGGCGTGCGAGCCAAGCGCTGGCGAATATTGGTGGGTGATGACGCCATTAGGATAGATGAGATGGTCAGGGCAGCGCCGGAACAAGCTTATGAGTTGTCTTTCATAGACCAGCTTAGAGGTGAAGGGCATTTTGACGGTCTGGTGCGCGCGGTAGATGTTGTCGAAGATCGCTAACATTGGGGGCCGCTCGCACTTTGCCAAAATATCAGTTGGCAATCATCACTTTTGCAGTACCAAAGACGCGAGTTTCCTGGGCGTCGTTGGTTACTGTGAGGTCAATTTCGACCTCTCCAGATTCCTCATCGATGTCTGTGACCACGCCGTTGATGTGGTATCGCTCGTCGACGACACAAGGTGCGCGAAAGATGGTATCCACCAATCTTATCTCGGCCCCAGGTGCCCAGTTGTGAATCATGGCGCTGAGAAAACCTTGGCTCATGATGCCTGGAATCAAAGCACCGGGTAGACCTTCTTTTCTAGCCGCTTCGTGGTCGGTGAATCGAGGGGAATTCCAGCCTGCGGCAATCGCAAATTTTTTAACATTGGCCAAGCTGGTGTCTGGTTGGAAGGTAGGAAGTTCAACGCCGAACTCAACTTCGCTTAGGTGATTGATACTCATGATTGGGGTTTTTCCCTGATGACGATACTGGTGTCTGCAGCGCCAAGGGTGTCTCCATTTGCGTTGCTGAATTCCATGCGATTGACGAAAAAAACCATCCTGCCGGAACGCCCAGTCTTGGTGTAAATGTCGTGCATGTGAGTCTTGACGGTGATGGGTTCGCCCGCACGCATGGGCTTGCTAGGAGATACTGCTTTACCTGCATCCATACCCAGGCCTTTGAAAGTAGGGAAGCCCTTTGGGTATCTAACCTTTGGTTGCAAGCTGGAGCCAAAAGTTGGCGGCGCTTGAAAGTCTGGGTTCGAGGTGTCGATGTACTTCTGCGCAGTTTCTCCACAGCTTTTTGCATAGTCAGCCAGTTTTTGCGCATCTAACACCAACTCGTATTCATCAAAAACGGAATTGAGAAATTGATCGCGTAGCGACTCGACGTCTATCGGTTCATGTACGTTGGGCACTAGTACTAGTCCTCCTGCTTAATCTTGAGTGCTTTGAAATCTCTACCCTGTAGCGCTTCTACCAATTCTAACTCGGATCGAATATCACCGGAAAATTCTGTAGCGCAACGGCCTATGTGGCTGACGATATGGGCGTCGCTACCGCCAATACCTAAGTATCCTTGTTCATCTGCCATATGCTGTGCAACTTGATCTTCTTCTCCACGCGAGCCGCCGTTGTAAACTTCAACAATAGTGACACCTTTAGGAATACCGAATTCTTCTAAGTGTGCAGCCATCCCCACGCGTTTACGCCCAGGGTGACAGGGTACTGCTACGGCCCCGTTTGCATGGCAGGCTTCGATTACTTGTTCTAGCCGTAGATTGATATTGGTAAAATCGAATGCAGCTTGAAGGGCATCGTTTACACCGAAAACCAGTACATGGCCGTATTGGGTTTCCACTTCCGCCCCTTTCAGGATGGTGAGCCCATGTTTCGCAGCCAGTGGCGAGTAGTCTGATTCATTGTCGAACTGACGGTGTTCGGTCAGCACGAAGCCGTCGATGGCGATTTCTTTTGCGCGAATCCACTGGCAATAGTTTTGCACTTTTGCTCGGCCGTCATCGGACTTAATGGAATGGGCATGTAGATCAAGAATCATGCAGGTTTGCCTCGGTAATAATATTCTGTAGCCGCTGCCATGGTGCCTTAAGCTGTTCGATCAATTGTGCTTCATCACCATTGTTATCGATGACGCAGTCGGCTTCGGCACACCGCGCTTGGTTGGATAATTGCGCATCTATACGGTCTTCTATGGCGCTTGCATCAACCCCATCTCGGCGGCTTGCTCGTTGCACGGCAATCTGCCGATCAACTATGGTCACCCAGACTTCGTCTACCAGGCTCTGCCAGCCGGCTTCGATGAGTACAGCAGCTTCTAAAACGATTGTTTTTTTTGGCGTATTCGATTGGACCTCGGTTATTTCTGCTTCTGCCATGTGGCGTATGGCCGGCCATACGATGTCGGTGAGTTCGGTAAGCCGATTACCGCCGCCGAAGACCTTGCCTCCTAGCAGTGCGCGGTCTATTTCGCCGTCTTCCCCGACAACGTCTTCGCCAAATACATCGACTACCTGACGGAACGCAGCGGTATTTTTGAGGTAAGCTCGGTGACCCAATTTGTCGGCGTCAATGACATGGGCACCCCATCCTTCGAGTGTTTTTGCGGCGGTTGATTTCCCTGAGGCGATTCCGCCGGTTAGACCGATTATCAAATTCAATGATAATAACGATACTGGCTGTTTTGTGCGAGTTGCTTAATGAGTAAACTAAAATCATGGTAAAAGTGATCTTTGTTCACCCAGACGGCAGTCGTGAGTGTTTCCATAGTAAACCCGATGACTCGGTGATGGATGTTGCACTAGATAATGGCGTACGAGGCATTCATGCGCAGTGCGGTGGGGGATGTACCTGTTGTACGTGCCACTGCTGGGTAAATCAGCCGTGGTTTGATGCGCTTTGTGAGCCTCATCAGGATGAAGTGGATATGCTTGAATATGCGTGGGGGCACGCAGCCGATAGCCGTTTAGCTTGTCAAATCAAGCTACAGGATAACTTGCAAGGTATAACGGTTCGCATCCCGGCACGGCAAAGTTAGACTCTAGCAAGCCTCTGACTATGGGGTAGGGGACTGTATGTTAAAGTGCACCTTGGCAAAGAAAGAGTGGTAGCAATCGATGGATCTGGCTGGCAAGAAGATGGTCGTCACTGGAGGCGCAGGGGTGTTAGGAGCAGCAGTTGCCCAGCGCGCTAAGCAGTATGGGGCAGAAATAGTACTATTAGATGTAGTGCGGGAATTTAGCAGCGAGTTGGGTGCGTGTCATAGCGTCGACTTAACAGATTCGGTAGCAGTTCAAGCATGTTTCGAACACGTTGGTCAGTTTGATTGCCTGGCGAATATTGCGGGTGGTTTTGCCATGGGACCCACTGTACATGAAACTGATGATTCGCTTTGGGATGCGATGTTCAACATTAATGTGACAACGCTTCGAACGGTGTTGCGTGCGGCAGTGCCGATGTTATTGGCACAAAGCCGAGGCAGCATTGTTAACGTCGGAGCGCTTGGTGCATTGCAAGGTGCTGCAAACATGGCTGCATACACAGCGGCTAAATCTACTGTAATGCGCATAACTGAGGCGTTGAGCGAAGAGGTGCGAGGCCAGGGTGTGAATGTTAATGCCGTGTTGCCAAGCTTGATAGATACGCCACGCAATCGGGCAGATATGCCTGATAGCGATTTTGGTCAATGGGTGTCACCGTGTGATTTGGCAAACGTAGTGTGTTTTTTGGCATCAGATGCTGCTAAAGCAGTACACGGTGTGCTACTGCCTGTGAAGGGGTTGATGTAGTTCTGTTAGCTTGGGGAAAGCCTGTTAGTCTGAGATTAGCTCTCGACCGATCACAAATTTCATGATTTGACTGGTGCCTTCCAATATTTCGTGTACTCGCAAATCACGTAAGAAACGTTCAACAGGGAAATCCATTAAGAATCCGTACCCACCGTGCAGTTGCAAGGCATCGTTAACAATTTTGGATCCTGTTTCAGTGGCCATCAGTTTAGCCATGGCAGCCCACTGAGTTTTGTCTACAGCAGCTTTAGCCACCTTGTCAGCAGCGACATAGAGTAAGGCTCGCGCTGCTTCCAGTTTGGTTTTCATTTCAGCGAGTACAAACTGTGTATTTTGAAAATCTGCAATACGCTGGCCGAATTGAATTCGCTCTTTTACGTAGGCAACAGCATCATCTAAGCATCGTTGTGCGCCTCCAATAGAGCAGGCGCCAATATTAATGCGGCCGCCATCTAACCCTTGCATGGCGATTTTGAAACCATCACCAGGTTTACCTATCATATTTTCTACGGGTATACGGCAGTCATTGAACATTACTGAAGAGGTGGGTTGTGAGTGCCATCCAAGCTTTCGTTCTTGTGCTCCGAAGGACAATCCTGGTGTGTCTTTGTCGACCACAAAACAGGAAATTCCTCCGGACTTAGAGCTGTCGTCAGTTCTTGCCATCACCACATAAATTTCATTGACACCGCCGCCTGAAATAAATGCTTTGGTGCCATTGAGCACATACTCGTCGCCATCTCGATCGGCTCGGGTTTTAAGTGATGCCGCGTCTGAACCAGCGTTGGGTTCGGTCAAACAATAACTGGCGATGTTCTCCATGGTGACAAGTTTGGGTAGGTACTTTGCGCGGAGTGTATCGCTACCAAATTCATCGATCATCCAGGTGGCCATATTATGGATGCTGATGAAGGCGCTGGTACTGGGGCAGCCATAGGCTAGGGCTTCTATAATGAGGGCTGCTTCAACCCGGGACAGTCCGACACCACCGTGGTCTTCACCCACGTAGATAGACCCGAAGCCAAGCTGTGCGGCCTTGGTTAAGGTTTGACGAGGAAAAGTATGTTCTACATCCCATTCTGCTGCATTCGGTGTGATCTCATCGGCGGTGAATTTTTCCGCCATATCTCGAATGGCTTGCTGTTCTTCGGTAAAATCGAAGTTCATAGTATTCCTGCTTCTATAGGATATTGTATTGAGTGGGGTATTGTATTGAGCCAGTGGGCTTTGTCCCCTAAAGTCTGAGATTGCCCAACTATAGGCCAAAAATAGAACCTTTCAATGAATATTAGAGCATGATCGACGATAAACAAAGAATCATCATAACGCGTAAATGGCCTGCTCAAGTCGAAGGAAAAATGGCTGCCTTGGGCCACCTTCAGACCAATGACTTAGATCAGCCATTGAGCCGAGACGAGCTTGGGTTTGCATTGCAAAACGCGGAAATTTTGTGCCCAACAGTTACCGACAAGCTTGATGCAGAATTGCTCTTAAATGCATCGGTGCAAACTAAATTCATTGCAAATTTTGGGGTGGGTTTTAATCATATTGATATCGTCGCTGCAAATTCTGCAGGTATAGTGGTTGCCAATACACCAGGGGTGCTCACCGAGGCAACTGCTGAACTTGCGTTAACGCTTTTGTTAATGAGTGCACGACGTGCAGCAGAGGGCGAGCGGCTGGTACGTAGTGGGAATTGGACGGGCTGGCGGCCTACGCATATGCTCTCCACGGCGGTTACCGGCAAAACCATAGGCATTGTAGGTATGGGTCGTATTGGCACTGCTTTGGCGCAACGTTGCCATCACGGTTTTGGGATGCGTATTTTGTACTGCAATCGAAACCCGGTAGATGAATCTGTTGCTGATGACTTGCAAGCAAAACAAGTGGATATGCACGAGCTGTTGGCAACCAGCGATTTTGTTAGCCTGAATTGTCCGGCGAGCGCACAAACCCATCACCTAATTGACGCGCACGCTTTACGACAAATGCAACCCCATGCCCATCTGATCAACACTGCGAGAGGCAATATTATTGATGAAGTAGCGCTGGTGGCGGCCTTATCGAGTGCTGAGATCGCCGGCGCTGGCCTAGATGTCTATGAGCAGGAACCAAATTTGGCAAGGGGTTTGATGTCGTTGCAGAACGTAGTTCTGTTGCCACATATGGGTAGCGGCACGCTGGAGACCAGGCAAGCTATGGGCATGCGAGCACTGGCTAACGTTGCCGCGTTTCTTCAAGGTGCACCTATTCCGGACATCGTGACAGCATCAAACGCGGTAGCAAAATAAACAAGAGAATCGTTATGGGTGAGGTTTGGGATAGGGTGGTACGGGATTGGCAGATGCGGCCTTGGTGGATGAATCTGATTTTCTACTTTTGTATCTATATGACCATTGTCTATATGCCCTTTGACATATTTTGGAAGGCGGTCGCCGATGCTGAGGAAGTGTGGTTCGGTCTCGTTGTGTATGGCTGGTGGGCAAAGCTCACTGAACCGATACATTGGATAATCTACGGTTCGCTGGCGTATGGTTTTTTGCGGATGAAATCTTGGCTTTGGCCCTGGGCAGCTGTCTATGTGGGGCAGGTAGTGATCAGTATGTTGGTTTGGAATCTAACCGACCCCAGAGGGGGTGGTTTATGGGCTGGGCTTATTGCCGCTGGGGTGTTTGCAGTGCCGATGGTCGCTTTATGGCGTTCCAAAGCGCTGTTCCAAGAAGCTTAAGGTACCTCTGCAGTTCGCCAAATGAAAAAGGCAACACACAGCAAGATTACACCCTGGGCCGTGAGTGCCCACCATGGTAGGTTCATAAAAATGCTCAAACAAAAGACCACGCCTAAACTGACCGTGGCCACCTTTTTAACCGGGCGAGCAATGGCTCTATGGTCTTGCCATGCTTGAATAGGTGGGCCGAGTGTTTTGTGGGTGACCAGCCATTGGTGCATTGTCTGTGACCCCTTACTGAATGCAATGGCTGCCAGAAGTAAGAATGGTGTGGTCGGCAGCAGGGGCAAAAATATGCCAATTACGCCTAGCGCGACGCAGATGCTCCCCAGTGCTATCCAAAAATATTTCATACTCACATACTAGTTTTGCAAATCGTGCGCGCAATAAGCAAGCAGATCGACAATTCGGTATTATCTTTTACCATCAGCGCATATTTCTGCTATCAAATTTGGCGAAATCTGTGGCTATGGTGGGTAAGGTGTTAGCGGCAACGTTTATGGGGCAAGTTTTCGATGAGGCGAAGTTAGAGGCTGCGGGTGGGGTTGTTGCTTTGCAGGCTCTACAGGTGGAACAACTTGCGC
Organism: Gammaproteobacteria bacterium; assembly: GCA_003230835.1. Taxonomy (GTDB): domain Bacteria; phylum Pseudomonadota; class Gammaproteobacteria; order Pseudomonadales; family Azotimanducaceae; genus UBA4421. Next base: position 274 of record QIGT01000086.1, on the reverse strand, counting down.
AGGTGATTCGAGTGGCATCCGTTGAGTCGTTTTAGTTTGTCGCCATTATTCTAGTGATTTTGGTATCTATTTTCATAAGCCTTTGGGCAATGGACAAATATCGAGGAATCAATGCATAGAAGAGATTTGGTTAAAGGGCTAGCCCTGATTATGGGTGGCGGACTTTCGCCAGCCTGTCAGCAAGCGCTTAAAGTACCTCTTTCTGAAAGAAACGTGGAACAAGCGATAGGCACTGTTGAACAGCGAGAGATAGCCTATCGGGTGGTGGATCTGA
>QIGT01000274.1 GCA_003230835.1 Gammaproteobacteria bacterium | reverse complement strand
CGCTTGCAGGTCCTCACTTTCGTTGAGCAACTGAGCGGCATGACTGATCGCCCCTAGCGGGTTTCGAATTTCATGCGCAATGCTTGCAGATAGCCTACCCAGTTCTGCGAGTTTGAGTTGTTGGGCTTGTTGCTGAACTTCTACGGTGTCCTCAAGATAAATAGTCACGTCGCCGTCCGGATCACTACTGTGCAGAGCGGAAAAATTTGCTCGGATTTCTGGCAATTGCGCACCAACTTGAAAAGGCATCGATCGGTGGCTGGTATTAGAACGCCATTGAGTTAGCGCTTGGTGCAAATTCTCTGGTAGAGAATCCAGATCAGTGTGGTTAGGGCGGCCGCAAAGTGTGCGTGCAGATTGGTTATACATGCGGATTTGATCGTCCTTGTCGATGACAATAATACCGGTGCGCAGGCGTTGAATAATTTGTTTGTTGAGTCGTTCTAGATCAGCAAGTTCTGCTGCTTGGGTGAGAGCCCGAATGTCCTTTTCTCGAATACGTACGGACAAACGTTGAATGCTTAGCGCTGCGGCGAAATAGATGGCGCCAAATATCCCGGCCTGAAAGAAATCGTATTGCGCACCCGCAACACTGATGGCGAGGTAAAATTCTTCATAGAGTATGGCAATGGTTGCACTGGCTGCAATGAACAGAGCAATGCGTCCAGTCACAATGATTGCACCCGTCGCAACCGTGATCAGTATCAGTGCCGCCAGGCCGCTGGCAATACCGCCGGAAAAGTACATCAGTACTGCCAGGGTGGCGATGTCATAAAGCACCAAGCTGACCCTCAGTCGTTGGCGGTTGAGCCAACTTTTAGGCAGTACGTGAATGAGCACAGCAGAGAGGAGATTAACGACGGTATAACCGGCACACGTCCAAAGAAAAAGGTCGGCGTTGAGTGATCCTAGCTTGGTAGCGAAAGCACTTTGCAGGAAGATAGACAGCAGCGCAAACCCGATCAGGGCCCGATAATAGTTAAAAATTCGCAGTAAACTGAGACTCAATGACTGCCGTCGTCTTTCTATTTCAGCGATTATCTCAGCGCGATGCGCGATCATTGATGTGCGATCATTTTGGTAGCGGACCGATTAGCCTATGAAGGGCAACCAACTGAACCAACCTCCCTTTTGCTTTTCGTGCGCGGGTGGTTCTTCGTCTCCACGGGCAGGGGGCACAAATCCATCCGGATGACGAAGCGTAATCGGTGGTGGAACATCAGGTCGATCGAGGACGCCTAAGGTCATAATGTTGGTCCACGAGCGGTCTCGATTGCGAATACGTTCAGCCAACACCAAATTGCCAGATTCGTCGAATGCAGAATGTCGAGGATAGTTTAGCGCCAGCACCCGTAGTGCATCGTTCGCTTCATCTTTGAGGTCCAACTTGTAGTTTGCTTCGACCAGCACAACCAAAGCTTCTCCCGTGACATCGGCTTGGGGATAGACTTCAAGCACATAGCGCGCGCGATTTGCAGCGGCTATGTTCGCGCCACGCTGTAAGTAATATTCGGCGACGGCTATTTCAGAGCGCGCCAAGAGATTGCGCAAATAAACCATGCGTTGTTTGGTGTCGGCGACGTATGGACTATTGGGATAACGTGCTAACAATTGGGCGAAATCGGCATAGGCTTCCCTTGCTGGCGCCATGTCGCGTTTCGCTAAATCCGTTGCAAAAAGGCGATCCATGATGCCGGTGTTTTTGTTGTAGGCCGCTAGACCGCGAATGTAGTGGGCGTAGTCAACATTGGAATGTTGCGGGTGGAGACGAATAAACCGCTCTCCAGCACTGCGCGCGCCATCTAAATCGTAGGACATGTAGCGGGCGTAGATGAGTTCCAGTTGTGCTTGTTCAGCGTAGCGCCCGAACGGGAAACGAGATTCCAGGCGCTCTAACTGTTCAATGGCCGGTTGGTAGTTGCCTGATCGAAGCCAACGCTGCGCATCCCGGTAGAGTCTTTGCTCGGATGTTTCTATTTCCTCCACAGCTTCTGCGTCTTTGTCGCCGCCGACAAATGGCATCCAACTGCACCCGCTGATGATCGCGATAGCGAAAATTGTGAAGGTAAAACGCACCATTCGAAGGTTTCGAAGGTGAGGTATAAGGATCAAATGTCTGGCTAAATTATAGATGTTCTTATACTCGTTGGGTAAAGGTCGCTATTTTTACTAAATTCGGTAGGGTTGCAACCGCATGAACTCAGTAAATGAAGTCGTCATTGTACCCCCTCAGTATGCAGGAGAGCGACTAGACAAAGTGGCTACCGTGTTATTCGGCGATTTTTCTCGTGCGCAGGTCAGCAACTGGATTACTCAGGGCGAGTTAACCGTAGATGACCGTACTGTCAAAGCTAAGACCAAAATGGTTGGTGGCGAGCGATTGTGTCTCAATGCGCAACGAAGTCAACGAGAAGCTTGGCAACAACCCCAGGCCATTGCATTGGATGTGTTGTTTGAAGATGAACACATCATTGTCATCGATAAAGCGCCAGGATTGGTGGTTCACCCAGGTGCGGGAAACCCGTCGGGAACGTTAGTGAATGGGCTGTTGAATTATCGGCCAGAATTGACTCGATTGCCGCGAGCGGGGGTGGTACATCGCTTAGACAAAGACACCAGCGGGGTGATGGTGATCGCAGCAAGCGAGAAAGCACATCAGCAGTTAACGCTCATGATCAGTGAGCGCGCAATTCAGCGTCGTTACGTATGCGTGTGTGAGGGACGCATGGTAGCGGGCAAGGATGTGGACCAACCCATTGGTCGAGATGCTCATGTTCGTACCCGGCAGGCGGTTCGACAAGACGGCAAACCGGCCTTCACTTCGTTCAGAGTTCGACAGCGATACCGAGTGCACACGTTGCTTGATGCTCAGCTTGGCTCTGGCCGAACTCATCAAATTCGCGTTCATGCCCAGAGTATGGGCCATCCGCTAGTAGGAGATCGGCGTTACGGTGCGCGCGGTAAACTGCCGCAAGGATCGACGCCACAGTTTATTCAAACGCTACAAGCTTTCCCCCGACAAGCACTGCATGCTCACAGTCTTGCGTTGCAGCATCCGATTGAGGATACACCACTAGAATTCATTGCTCCCTGGCCTGCAGACTTTGAAACCTTGGTCAGTATTCTGGATGCAGATTTAAAATCACATCCGTCATGAGCCTTGACCCTTGACCCTCGACCCGAAAGACCTCGACGCTATGGTGGCAGCGGATTGGATAAGGCCTAGTTGGAATGTGCCTTCAAGTGTTGTGGCTTTTACGACCAGTCGAACGCGCGGGGTCAGCCGCGACAGTTACCAGGCGTTTAATCTGGCAACGCACACGGCTGATGAACATGTTTCGGTTGCAACAAACCGCGCCACACTGCGCCGCATTCTAGGTACGCAACAAGTCCAATGGTTAGACCAGGTACATGGCAGCAAGTGTATAGAGGCACATACAAGCAACTTCGACGATGTGCCTGAAGCTGATGCAGTATGGACATCATGTGGTGATCTTGCATTGGCAGTGTTGACCGCCGATTGCGTGCCTATTCTGGTGAGCGACCAAGCGGGTAGCGTGATCGGTGCAGCGCATGCAGGCTGGCGTGGGCTGGCAAGCGAGGTGATCAATGCGTTAATCACTGCGATGCCGGTGCCTGCAGCCCAGTTGATTGCTTGGATTGGACCCTGTATTAGCCAATCGCGTTATCAAGTGGGTGAGGATGTGTGGCGACACTTTACCCAGCGTTATTCGGAGACGATGCAGCCCTCTTCGAATAATGGTACGAATAATGGTGCGAAGAAATTTTTGCAGCTTGCAAAGATCGCGGAGCTGCAATTACGTGAAGCAGGGCTAGCGGTTGTTGTACACAGTAATGTCTGCAGTTACCAAGACCCACGCCTCTATTCATTTAGGCAGTGGACGCATCAAAACCAACGTGGTCAGCGCAACTCATTGGATACTGGCCGTATGGCCAGCGTCATCATGCGCGAGCAGGCTTAGCTATCGCAGTTTGCAACAATACCTTGCTGAGCTTCGGCGATTTTCGCACTGCGTTGGTCTTCATCCAGCACACTTTGCGAACCATCCGCTGCGGTAACGCGGATACGACCCAGGTTGGAGAGGTTATTTAGCACCCGTCGTGATCGAGCGCAGTTGTCTTGTCGAATCACAGCGATTTGCCCTTGTCGCTCTATCTCTGCCGCTTGTAAGTCTTGCAGCATATTTTGTTGTACATCGCTGAGGTTGGCCTCTGTATTCGCACTGGCGCTGGGAGCAACGGGAGAAGTGCTTGTGGTCTGGCTTCTCGCTTGGCCTTTTGCTTGGCCTCTTGCTTGGCTTCTGGCACGCTTCGGACCATCAAGTACGGTGACCAATTCAGCGGCGATTCCGCGTGGCTTACGTTCGGAATAATTAACGATACCGTTGTTGTCGATCCATCGATAGGTGGTGGCTGATGCTGGCGTACTCATGCTGAGTGAAGCCCCACCGATGGCAATTATAATTAGAAAAATTACAAACCTTGTCATCCCAGACTCTTCAATAATTTGGCGAATTAGGTGCGTGAGGGTACCACAATGAAGGTTTTTTCAAGGGATACTAGGGACATTTTGATACATAGCTCTCAGTTTCATTGACATACCGGTCTGATATCACAAGAATACGCGGCTCGTTTCTAGTGATTGACCGAGAATCGCTAAGAAATCAATAGGTTACCGTAAATTACTCCCGACTAAATATTCATTGGTTGGATAGGGGACTACAATGGCAGAAATGCTGTCCGGTGGGGACATGTTAATCCGCGCACTCCAAGACGAAGGTGTTGAATACATCTTCGGCTATCCTGGTGGTGCTGCCTTACACATTTACGATGCAATTTTTCGCCAGCAGAAGGTTGAGCATATTCTGGTGCGACACGAACAGGCTGCCACTCATATGGCAGATGGTTTTGCGCGCGCAACCGGTCGAACCGGCGTGGTGCTGGTCACCTCTGGTCCGGGTGCAACCAACGCTATTACGGGTATTGCCACGGCCTACATGGACAGTATTCCCATGGTGATTATCTCTGGGCAAGTCGAAAGTGATCTGATCGGTACGGATGCTTTTCAAGAAACGGATATGGTGGGTGTTTCCCGGCCTGTCGTGAAGCATAGTTTCATGGTCAAAAAAGCGGCAGATATCCCGACAGTGATTAAGAAAGCCTTCCATATTGCAAGTACTGGAAGACCAGGCCCGGTGGTTGTTGATGTACCTAAGGACACCACAGATCCCACGGTGTTTGCAGAGTATGTTTACCCAGCCAGTGTGAAGATGCGTTCATACAACCCAGCACAACGAGGCAATGGGCGGCAAATTCGTAAGGCGGTTGATGCGTTACTCAATGCACAACGTCCGGTCATCTACGCCGGTGGAGGCGTGATACAGGCAAATGCCAGCGAAATATTGAGAAAACTCGTGCGCAGTCTAGGTTGTCCCGTTACCAACACCCTTATGGCCCTCGGTGCCTACCCGGCTACCGACGATTTGTGCCTAGGCATGCTGGGTATGCACGGCACCTACGAAGCCAACATGGTCATGCATGAAACCGATCTGATCTTGGCGGTGGGGGCTCGTTTTGATGACCGGGTAACCAACAACCCGAAAAAATTTGCCCAGGATGCTCAGATTATTCACATTGATGTGGACCCGGCCTC
>QIGT01000246.1 GCA_003230835.1 Gammaproteobacteria bacterium | reverse complement strand
ATGAGGTGGGCTATGTAGGCGCCGGCACTGTCGAATTTATTTACGACCTCGCAAACGACGCCATCTATTTCATGGAAATGAACACGCGCCTGCAGGTAGAGCACCCAGTGACAGAAAAGGTCTCGGGCGTAGACATTGTTGCGCAGCAGTTTCACATCGCCTCCGGCGCAGACATTGCCGAGTTGCCAATAGAGGATAACGGCTACTCGATAGAGGCTCGGATCAATGCTGAGAAGGTAATTCTTAGCTCAGATGGCAGCCTGCAGTTTCGACCGGACCCCGGTGAAATCAGTTTTTGCGAGTTCCCCGTCGAAGAGGACATAGACGTGATTACCATCGCGGCAACTGGTAAATTTGTCTCACCCTACTACGACAGCATGATCGCCCAGGTGATTGTTCATGCTAGTTCTCGGGAATCGGCCACAGAGAAACTGCTCGCCTACCTCAGAGGTGTAAAGATCGAAGGAATTTGCACAAACTTGCCGCTGTTGTATCGAATACTTGCAGACGAAGTGTTTCGTAGTGGTGTCTACGATACGGAATTTCTGCAGGGGCTGTTCACTCGGATCGATTCCGCAGAACTGGTGGCAGAGATCGATAGCGCGATTGGTGCTGCCAGCGCCGCCATCGACAGCGAGACGATTGGAATTGAAGGCAGTACAGAACTCAAGGTGCTGTCTCCGTCTACGGGTATCTTCTACATTACTCCCTCACCCACAGAGCCAGAGTACGTAGCGGTAGGCGATCGCATCGCAACCGATCACATCATGTGCCAACTAGAGGCCATGAAGAGTTTTACGCCGCTGATGCTCAAAGACTTTGGCGAACTCTATTCGGGTAAGTTGTACGAAGTTACCCGTATCAACATAGGCACGGGTCAGCAGGTGAACCCAGGTGATTTATTGTTTGTGGTGAAGCCTATTGGCGATGTTGCTGAGGCTGATGAGCTGCATCTCTCATCCACCTCCACCTCCACCTCTACTCCGCGTGAGTGACGCTGCGGCACCCGTAACTATCTTATTCCCGTGCGGACCACAAAAACTGGAGTTTCTTGAGGAGTCGCTGGATTCGGTGTTGAGCCAGTCGTCACCGAATTGGCAGCTATTGATCGGATTGGACGAAACGTCCCCAGCCTGGGTATCTGCATGGGTAAACAAGTTGGATGATCCACGAGTCAAGTGCGTAGTTGCGCAGGGTTCCGGATTCGCACGAATTCTCAACCACATGGCTGCCGCGGCAACAACAGAATTTGTGACAATTCTCCTGAGCGACGATCGCTATGCCACGCAGGCAATCGCAACCATTGAACGCTACGTCGCACAAGAACCAGAGATCGACTTCTTCCACTCTGCGCGTTGCTGCATCAATGCACGCGGTGAACGCATTGGGCCGGTGTACGCGAGCAAACCCTCATTCAGTCTTGATGAGTTTAAACTGGTGGGTTCTCCGGTAAAACACCTGCTGTGCTGGCGCCGCGCGGTTGGTCTGCGCATTGGCGGCATGGACGAAGAATTGAGTTGTCACGGTTGTGATGACTACGACTTTCCGTGGCGCATGGCCGAAGCTGGGGCAAGATTTCGAGCAATTTCTGAATGTCTCTACGAATACAGGGAACACAACGAAGGACCGCGCCTGACCACAAGCACGCCTTTGGATCGCCAAGTGCAGACCATCGAACGAATGTTCAACAAACATGGCGTATCGCGAGTGCAAACAAGCGCGTATCTGCAGCAGGCCGCGCGCGGCTACCTGGCAGCCGAAGCCTGTGGAGTTGGGGTTGCCAGAGGCAATGGGCCGGCGCTGATTATTCATTGCTATCGAGAGGCTTTGGCCGATACCTGGGATCAATTTGCGGCGTGCGGATGGAAACGACGTCACTTCTTCGCGCACCGATTGAGCGTAGTTCGACGCCCTGGGCCTGATGGATCTAAGCTTGCCCAATCTATGTGTGCCGTCTCCGATCCCGGGAAGCTGCATGAGGCGATCCTGTATTGCCTGCCAGATGCGGCGCCTGCGGATGTGCCGCCCGAAATTTACTTCGACGACGACATAGCCTGGCATCAACAACAATTGGGACTCCCCTTTCAGGTGGCTCATGCTAACCTTGTAATGCGTGACGATGCACTTTACATAACCCTCCTCTGCTCTGATCTTGTCCAAAGAATTTCCCGCCGACGTCAGTACAAGACCAGGATCGAATCTACCTATAAAGGCTGGATACGTATTCTTTTGAACGGCATCATGAATCACGCCATCGACGCAGGCATAAAAAAGGTGTACTTGCCGACGAGCAAGTTGTCTTTGGAGAACACCGATCCGGCTCGAGAGGTCTCTCCCGCGCTGTTCCAGCGCATCTACGATTCGAGCGTCAATTCGCTTTATTCTGTGGAGTTCGACGGCAATTGGCAGAAGATAGATGTGGGATTCAATGCGTCAAGAGTTGTGCCGCTGGCGCGTCGGCTCGAAGCCAAAGAGCCTAAGCGAACGATTAGTATTGCTCATGACATAGAACATGGGCTAGGTCATCAAAGCAACAAAACTCTCGCCGCAAAAATGAATCGAGAGGCGCCACTCGCATTGCCGGAGATGTTAAAAATTGAGGCCGCGTGCCAAATCCAAACCACTTACAATGTCGTAGGTCAATTGCTTCCTCAGTTACGAAACCAGATTGAGGGGCAGGGTCATAGTTTGGGTTTCCATGCGTTTGACCACAGCCTGCCGCAGCTGAAATCTCTACGAGGCCGGCTTCGGGCGCTGCTCGGGTTAAACATATCTTCACTAGAGGGTACGAGAACTAGAGAATTTGAACAGCTCGCGCTCTGTCGCCAACAGGATTATCGCCTGAAAGGTTACCGTCCACCTCAGTCAAAGCTCGGGCCTGGACTCTTTGATACTCATCTCAGTTATTTTAATTTCGAATGGTTCGCAAGCTCGCGGTCCTCACTTGATATTGAGCAACCCATCCTGGAAAACGGCATCGTTAAGATTCCCATACACATCGATGACTACGATCTACATATTGGTAAACTCTCTTACAGAGACTGGCAGACAGAAGTCTTCAGTAGGGTTGCGGAGAATAATATCGCCACTATTAGCCTGCACGATTGTTACGCCGAACACTGGTTACCGCACTATCGGGAATTGCTCTGTGAACTGGCAGAACTTGGGGAATTCCAGACCTTCGATCAAATCTGTAACGATCAGGTATTGGGGAGTAGTTCTTGGGTGTGAAGGCAACAGAGACAAGACGATCGAGCGGACTTAGCAGTTCAGATTGGAATATCGCTTACCAGCTGACGCTCACCCAGATGAAGTTGAAGGATCAGAGTTCCTTTTTCGGTTTTTTATGGAGTTTTCTGCATCCTCTGCTGCTGCTTGCCCTGCTCTATGTTTTCTTTAGTGCTCGATTCAGCGACCAGATTGAACATTATGTGATTTATCTCATGTTTGGATTGGTCCTCTACACGCATTTTTCTAATTGTACCAGCATGGGTATGCGCGCACTGAGGAGCACAAGAGAGCTAACCACCGACGCGGTGTTTCCTAAAGAACTGCTTGTATTCAGTACCCTGATCGCTAACTCCTTAGAGCTTTTTCTGTCCATCGCAATTTGTATTGCTATTGCCCTTGCGACCGACATTTCAATTACTCCGGCAATTTTTTGGCTACCGATTGTGATCTTTGCAGAGTTGTTGCTGGTGACCTGGGTCAGTCTGCTGTTGGCAACAATTTTCCCGTTCGCGTGGGACATTGATCACATCTACAACGTGTTTCTGCGGGTGTTGTTCTTCATCACCCCAATTTTCTATAATATCTCTTTCATCGGCGATGGTCTGGCGAGAAGAATCGCAGAGCTCAATCCCCTTTCTTGGGTGGTCACGACAATGCGCAACCTGGTCATAGATGGCCAGGGTCCAGCAATAGGGGAGCTTACAGCCTTTTTGCTCATTAACGCCGGGCTCGTTTACATAACTCTCATAATCTTTCGACATTTTGAATCCCGCTTTGCGGAAATGATGTGATCTAGGATCTGAGACGCCAAATCCCAATACGATCTCGGCTATCAGGTTAACAAGCGATAGGTTACATTCAGGTGCTTGTCATTGACTCTGCAGAGCATTGATAATGGTTGAGCGCTGCTTAGCACACTAACTCCAAGGATTTGCGATTGCGTTCGAATCCCATAAACCTGTCGCCGGGGCATAACCTTTCACCCGCCTCTGAGGTGTGCGTTCGCGTTTCTCTTGTGGGCAAATACTTTCCACGCGCAGCCGCAGGAGGAAGCTCTTTTAGTGTCATTCGGCGTCGACTCGGCAAAACCGAGGAAGCAGATCGAACCGAACCGTTCAAGGCGCTCGATAAAATCTCTTTCGATGTGGATATGGGAGAAATGGTTGGGCTGGTTGGGCACAACGGAGCCGGTAAAACCACACTACTGAAGGTAATCGCCGGCTTGTACAAGCCTACCCATGGCGAAGTATTCGTTCGCGGTCGACTTGGACTGTTGTCCGGGCTTGGTGTTGGCATGGTCACCGATCTCAGCGTTCGTGACAACATCTATCTTTACGCCAGTATTTGTCGAATCAGCCGAACTCGGGTTAGTGAACTGTTCACTGAGATATTGGAGTGGTCTGAACTTGCGGACTTTGTGCAGGAACCTTTTCGTAACCTCTCTGCAGGAATGAAGACTCGTCTTGCCTTCGCAATCGCAATTCACAACGAGGCCGAAGTTCTATTGATCGATGAGGCGCTAAGTGCGGGAGATAGCAGTTTCAAACAGAAGTGCAATCTGTATTTTCAAAGCTTGCGTGAGGGCCCCGCGACCGCGCTCGTTTCCACGCACGATATGGCTTTTGTTGAGGAGTTCTGCAACAAGACACTATGGCTCCACCACGGAAAGTTAGTAGCCTACGGGCCCACAACTCAGGTGCTGCCGGAATTCTTACGAAATGAATGAGCCGCGTAGCGCCGAACCCATGATCAGTGTGGTTATTCCGACACGTGACCGTGGAAGTGCTGTCGCAATAACTGTCAGATCTTTGCTGGATCAGACGGCTCAGGCTAAGGAAATCTGCGTCGTTGACCAAAGCTATCGAGGCGACACTGAGCTAGCGATGACCGAGTTTGCCGATTTACCACAGGTGATCTATCGGCGCTGTAACAAGCGCGGAATATCAGCCGCTTTGAATACAGGTATTGCCTTAGCGACTGCTCCGCTTATTGCAATCACCGGCGACGACTGCTTGGCTGACGCAGATTTTCTGTCCGGCTTTCTGCAAACTTTCTCTGATCAACCTCTGACTGCGATTGCTTTTGGGAACGTACTTCCCTCGCCAACACCGAGCCCGGCCAGCTTTTCTCCCAGTTATGTCGTTAAAACAAACCTAGTGGTAGGTCGATTGAGCGAAAAAGCCCGGATTGGTGGGACATCGGCTTGTATGGCGCTCAGGAAAGCTTGTTGGTCGCATCTGTCTGGTTTCGACGAGATGTTCGGCGTGGGTGCGCCACTGGGAGCGGCCGAAGAAACGGACTTCGTGAATCGGGCGCTCTGCGCCAAATATTGCGTTGCGGAAACTGTGGAAGCGACTGTCACCCATTTAAGTGAAGTCGCGTGCACCGATCGCGCCGAACTTGTGCGAAGAAATTGGCGCGGAACAGGAATAGCTTTTGCCAAGATGGCGCGCCTCCATCCTGTAAAAG
>QIGT01000343.1 GCA_003230835.1 Gammaproteobacteria bacterium | reverse complement strand
ATCGCGATGGAGATAAACCAGATGCGGGTCGATGCCATGCCACAGATAGGCGGGGCTCAATCGATTTCGAATCCACGCCGGGTGTTTGCTGGAATCAATCACTATGTTCTTATCGGTGTGCTGCGCGACCAGTCGGTAGGGATTGCGCAGTTGTCTAGTCAGTAACCTCACAATTCGTTGGAATCCGCCTTTCCTCACCACAATCTTCTGTAACGCACTGTTGAGATCGCCGCGCCAGATCGGGCATTCTTCAACACATACGCCACAAATCTGTCCGGCAGCAGCACTACGCGGACCGAATTGTTTAAATTCGCCTAAGGAGAAGGCTGCGGAGTGACTCCCCAGGATCAGATCCAGTAGCGTGGAGCCACAATGACCCGCACCCATGATAAACACGACTTTCATAAATCGGTTACCGCGTCAGCGGCTGCGCGGGCGGCTCGCTTGGGTAAGGGGCTTCGTTAGCCACAACTCTTCTGACGCGACCGTGGCTGCTCTTGAAGGAAAGGGAAACGACCAGTCCGGAGAATAACCAAAATAGATAGCTGGCTATATTGAAGGCAACAAAATTTTTGTAAAACAGCGACAACAAGAACATTAGGCATACCCCCGCCCACCATGCACCTATGTGACTGTGCTTTGAGCCCGATCTCGCAAGCCTGACGCTGTCTGCAAAAATAACGAAGATCAGAGCAAGAAAAACTACAAACCCCAGGATACCCACTTCTAACAGGTACACAGTGACCGACAAATCCACGTTTATATAGGACCACACATCGAAATACCGCCCGTTGAACGCATCGACACTGACGTAACCGGCATTGCCAGCGCCAAGCCCGATCATGCCCCGCACAATGTCTCCTTTGAACAGATGGAAGGGTAACGCGATCGAATCCGCACGACGAATTCGGCTCTCCCTGATTCCTGGCTCAAACCTCTGGCCGAATACCACCGACTTCTTTCTATTGAGAACTACATCAGCATCGACATATTGCGCATCACCCGTAAAAAAGTATTTTAAGACCCCCTGCTCAGGGTCTAGAAAAAATGCCGCGAGACTACCCGCGCCCTCGTCACTGTCTTTCGCTCCCCATTTTGCATCTAGTGTAAGGCTGTACATCAGAAAGAAAGTCGCAAGCAATGCGCCTGTACTACCAAACACAACAAATGGTGAATGCCTGTTCACGGCACTCTTGCCGATAAGTAGATAGGTTGTTACCAGACAGACAGGCAGGTAGAAGAGTGTGCTCTTCGTCTCATTAATAGTGGTCGGAAAATACAACAGGAGCAACAAGACGGCAAATCTAGTGAAGCTCAACCTGCCGGACAGGTAGAGCGCCAATGAAGCACCACAACCAGCAATCAATAAAAAAGACAATACCGACCCGACATTGGCAGTACCTCTAACCAGGTCTGGCGGATAGTCGAGAACAAATTTCTGCACGACAGTTATTGGTATCTGAGCCAATAAGAGTACAAATAGAAGTACATAGATCTTGTTGAGTTGTCCCTCTTGAAAACGGTACACGATGGGCAGTAGGAAAAAAGGAACGTAACGCAGATAGAAACGGACACCTCCAAAAATGGTGCCACCGCTCACCGAGTTTGTCACCCACCCTGCGATGAGCACCAGAATGAACGCAACAAAGATAACCAGGTAGATCGGACGTAGGCACAATGTACGCCCTGCACCCAGCTCAGCTAGGAGAATAGCAGCCACCGCGGCAGACAGCAGCTCCGGCAACCAGGACACAATGAACGGCAGCAATTCAAGCTCTTCTACAAACCATTCGATGATGAACAAGAAAATCAACAACGAATAGACCAATAATTGAACCGTGTTGGTTCGCCTCATTGCACTTCTACCCAACTGGGATTGGTCATGGTGGCAAATCTAGAATACGCCAGGAACCTGCAAAACAGTTCTCTAGCCTTTATTCACCCCGAAAATGTCGGGGTTTACCTTGGCCATGCAGTATATCTGTCTATCAAATGTCTTGAAGGACGCCATGCCCAAATCTACAACAAAATACGCTCGGCTGAGTGCTATAGGCAATTCAACCATCCGCTGGGGCAATTCTACTGGGTCAAGGTTTATCCAGATATTTGACAAAATACCGCCGGGTAGGCTGTTGGAAGCGCGCAGGCTAAGTCTCGCTGACAGCCGCATACTGCCGCGACCAATTCGCAACAACGTTCGGCCAATTCTCCTGAGATTCAAGCTCCGGAGCATCTGTCGTATTTACCAACCAGCTGCGATCGACCCCCATGTTCGCGCAAAACCTGAACCAACCGAGGTACATCTCTACCAGTTTTGTTGGGTGGGCGTAAGCAGATCGTAAACCCGCAAGGTGACGCCGCTTGCGCCAGTAGGTGAAGACCGAATCCCGACCGTTCTCGTAGAACTCGGAAATTTTGTCCCCTCGTAGCAGTGTTCTCCTGATCAATTCGGTCGGGTCAGCGTACAGGCTAAGACAGGTCACTCGCCTGGCGATGCGGATGAGGTCTAATCTGTGCTTCCTCTCGTAGGCCTGATTCAGGAGAACCTTACGCAATCGCTGCTTCATCGAAGGGTGCAGTACCGTCCAATGAACTAACGCGACTTCCACTGTTGATTCCATCAATTCACGAACCACATCGGGGCTAGAATAAAAAGTGTCGATATACCGCCAGCTCTCTGCCTTGCCCAACTCGAGGCGTTGCTCAATTGAAGTCAGTTTTCCCTTGCGCAACTCAGAGACAAAGCGTGTTTTACCACAGCAAGAAGGCCCGGCAACAATCACCATGTTATCTATCATGTCAGCTCGTTGCCTGGATTGGCTGGTCAGCATGCTGCACTAGCGCAGCCAACTGCTCAGGTCTCGGTCGATCAGTTCTTGGAGCTTCAAGATATCCTGCTCGAAAAATTCGCGAAGTTCAGCACGATTCTCTGCGGACACTGAGTCACTCTTCGGTCCGATGAGCTTCGATCTGGCAGTCTTGATTGCATAGGCGAGCCTTGGAGAGACCAGGGGTCTAAGCTTTCGGTACCAGTTTGCCCTCTGGAAGCGTTTCGAAAAGACGACCGCAGGTGTGTAGCCTATGCCAGAATCTAGTTCGTACGACCCGTCTACTCCCAAAAAGCCATACACTGAGGACAGCGTCGATGGCACATCGGCAATCCATTCTTCGAAGATGAGTATCTTGATCTGGGATGCGGGGAACATCTTATAGTAGTGTTTGAGTTTGTCGAAATAACAGCTCGATTTTAGCCAACGTGCGTTGTCAGTTTCGAGAATCGGCGTATCTACACCAGTAGCCTGCGCAACCATCTCGTGATGCGCAATCGCCCGGTCTACGGGGTTTCTCAACGACGCTAAGAGTTTGGCGTCTGGAACGAGGTCATGAATCTTCCTCGCCGCCAATGGGCTGTTGAGATAATTGGAGGACGCTTCCCCAAGGACGAGCGCGTCGCCTGCCTGTTGAAAGAGAGCCGCATATCCTTCTAAAGTTTGTATCGGGATGGATTTGTTCCTAATCTCTGCTTCGGGCAGGTCACCAAGCATGAAGAAACGCGGCTCTTTGAGTGCAGACATGAAAATCTGTGGGTGATGGCCCAGGTATTGATGCAGCGCACCCGTGCCCGACTTGATCGCACCAAAAATGAAGAAGTTTGGTAGTTTCACGTCAAATTACTATTGCCAATGAGCTTGCAGGTTATCCACCCAGGAGTGCTAGTTGGGAGACTTTCTCCAGATAGAAAGATCCTGCCCGATCAAATCTTCGAGTTCGCCAATATCCGATTCGTAGTGCTGCTGAAAAAACTCTCTCAGCTCAGAACTGAGCGCCTCCGCTTTAGCCATGTTTCGATTTCTCACCTTGTTTAATCCCGAGCGCAACACCTTGGGCACATAGGGCTTCAGTGTAGTATAAAATTGTCGGTGCCTGAGCAGAGAAGAGAGCATGCGACTCTTGGGAATACCTCCTTTGTTGTAGACACCTCCCATATCAGGGCAAAATTCTGTGTCTACGCCGATATACTCATAGAGCGCCTTGAGCATCACCCCCGGATCGGCAATCCAGTTTTCAAAGACAAAAACCTTTATCTGGTCTGCAGAGAATTGGGCGTAGTAACGTTTCATGTGCCGCGCATACATACCGGCAACCAGCCAATCGGATGCGTTGTCGAGAGTGAGCTCTACTCGCTCATTTGGTTGTCGCAAGCGCATGTCCATCTGAAACTGAGAATAGGCCCGGTCCACGGGATTTCGCAGCGACGCAACCAGGCGCACACCTGGAACCGTCGCCTTCATTCGAGCGGCTGCCTGGGCGTTGGAAAGGTATGAAGGTGACACCTCTCCGATAGCCTTGGCACCGGTCTTGTTGCTCGGTTCAAAATAGCCTTGATACTCCTCAAGCGTCTTCACTGGCAGACGTTTGCCTGCTTCCGGGTTATCGGGATCGTAGATAAAGTACCGAGTTCCCTTGAGCGCACTGACAAATACCTCGGGGTGCTGATCCAGATAGTGGTAGAGCGATGTGGTGCCCGCCTTTCTAGTGCCAAAGACGATAAATGTAGGCAGGGTCATGTCGAATTCCCTCAACTGTCAGCGTAGCGCCCAGCCGACTATTGAATGAACACCTGATGTTGCAGGCGAAGGCCAGTCTTCACCGGCAAGATCTTGATGTACTAAAGAGGCCATTGTAGGGCGATTGGGAAATCTAAAACCACCGAGTCGCGCAAATACTCACACACAAGGTTGTCGTAAAGGCAGATTATTCGGCGTCCAGGCCTGTCCCCGCCGATCCCTGTCATCATCTCGGAGTGAGCTTCTGCGTGGGCTTTGAGAGGCTAAGAAATCCTACCCATCGGGGCGCAATTTGCGACCAGTGGTAACGTTCAACCTCTGTCTCTCGACGCTTCGCTCCGAGCTGCCGAATCGCTTCAGAGTTCGCCAATAACGAGTGTAATTCCTGCTTCCAGTTCACATTGGTCGAGTCGATCACAAGCCCAGCACCCGTGTTTCGAATCACGTCGGCAATCGCGGATTGTCCCGGTACGATACCCAGGATCGGCCTATTCAGCTGCAGGTAGTGTGGCAGCTTTATGCTCAGTACGACTCTGGAGTTGGGCAAGTCCGCAAGCAGCACAACAAGGGCATCGTACTGTCGCATCGCGCGTAGACCTTCTGCATGGGCGACGAGGCCATGAAAGAATATTCCACTGTGTTCCAAGTTGATTGTCTCTTGCGGTGTCAATCGGGGGGGAGTCCCGTAGGTATGAAGTTCAACGCACACGCTGTCTGCGTTGAACTGCTGAATCGCTTCAATCAGTTGCCGCCCGGGAACCCGTGGCGGCTTGTCGATCGTGCCGAAGAAACCGAGCCGCAGAACGCCATCGACTTGCACCGACTTTGATTCGGCGGAGCGGTTTAGTTCAACCAGGTCATCCGGGTGATAGTGGTGTTCAATGTATGCCACCTTGTCGTGCGACACTCCATAGTGGTCAACTATTATGCCTGCGGCTCGTTGATTTGTTGCCAGATGCAGATCACCCGCGGCAAAGTATTCTGTCTCCCAACGCCGTACCCTGCCGCGTAACATTTTCGGCGTTCGCTCAAGATAGTTCGGGTCATAGCTCCACAAATCCTGCCAATCAAACACCAGCGAAACGTCTGGAAATTTCTTGGCGATTGGCCTTGCCAACGCCCCAAGTGCATGCGGTGGGAATGTCAGCAGC
>QIGT01000194.1 GCA_003230835.1 Gammaproteobacteria bacterium | reverse complement strand
TCAGCGTGCGAGCCAGTTCCTCCCGAAGGGCGTTTCACACGGGCTCTGTGGGCTTCGTTGCACTACTTGCCAAGGTGGCCTACATTGCCTGTGCAGTGCGTCTCGCCACAGAGCCCGTGTGAAACGCTGAGCACATGAGACTTAATCAGAGGCTCCCTATTTATGTCGGCACAACTTAAAAAATCAATATTGCACATGGGCGAAATGGCACGAGCCGCCTCGCGCACTTTGGCTGCGACCTCTACGCAAACTAAATCTGTCGCGCTCAGAGCGATTGCTGATGCGGTTGATGTCAGTAGAGAGTCTATAAAAACTGCCAACGGCATAGATATGTCCGCGGCACAAGCTAAGGGCCTTGAGCAACCGCTGGTTGATAGACTGTTACTTGATGACAAAGGCGTTGATCGAATGATTGAAGGCATCTTACAAGTAGATGCTTTGCAAGACCCCGTGGGCGAAATTACCGATCTGCGTTTTCAACCTTCTGGCATCCAGGTAGGAAAAATGCGCGTGCCGTTGGGTGTGATAGCGATGATTTATGAGTCGCGACCTAACGTCACAGTTGATGTGGCGAGTTTGTGTATCAAATCTGCCAACGCCTGTATTTTGCGTGGTGGTTCAGAAGCCTTTGAATCAAACCAAGCCATCGGTCAGTGTGTCAGTGCCGGGTTGGTCGCTGCTGGCTTGCCAGAAACTTGTGTGCAACTTCTGCAGACCACAGACCGAGATGCGGTTGGTGAACTATTGCGATTAGACAAATATATCGACGTTATTGTGCCTAGGGGTGGCAAGGGGCTGATAGAAAGAATTATTAATGAATCGAAGATTCCCGTAATCAAACACCTCGACGGTATTTGCCATGTGTTCGTAGACAGCGATGCAGATCTGGAGATGGCCGCAAACGTTGCGTTCAACTCGAAGGTTGAAAAGTATGCAGTCTGTAATGCACTAGAAACATTATTGCTGCATAAAGAGGTGGCGAGCACAGTGCTTCCCAGCTTGGCCCAACGATTTCATCAAGCTGGTGTCGCCTTGCGAGGCTGTGACATCGCACAAACTTTGGCCGCTATGGAGCCTGCGGCAGAACAAGACTGGTATGAAGAATATCTAGGACCAATATTGGCGATCAAGGTGGTAGATGACCTAGATGCGGCCATTGCGCACATCAATCATTATGGCTCGCAACACACAGATACCATTGTTACTTCAAACTATGAGCATGCCCAGCGATTTGTAACCCAGGTCGATTCGGCGTCGGTGTTGGTCAACACGTCTACCCAATTTGCCGATGGTTTTGAATATGGTCTGGGTGCAGAAGTGGGCGTCTCAACAGATAAACTTCATGCGCGAGGTCCTGTAGGCCTGCAAGGCTTAACCACTCAGAAGTATGTTGTTTATGGTAATGGTGAGATACGCCACCGTTAGTTCTTACTATTTATGCTAGTTGGCCTTTACGGCGGGACCTTTGATCCTGTGCATATTGGCCATACCCACGCTGCGTACGCGGTTGCAAACTTTCTTAAGTTAAGCCAGGTGCGCATGGTTCTAGCCGCACGTCCAGGACATCGGGGTGAGCCAGGCGTGTTACTGGCACATCGTTGGCAGATGCTCAAACTCGCGTGTGAAGACAGTAATCTACTGGTGGCGGATGATTGCGAGATGCGCCGTGAAGGAGAGTCTTATACTTTCCAAACCGTGGTTGATGTGCGACGTAAGAACCCTGAGGCTATTCCTTGTTGGATAATGGGGCAAGACGCGTTTGCTACCCTACCAGAATGGTATCGTTGGCAAGAATTACTACAGCATTGCAATCTAATTGTTGTGCATCGGCCTGGGGATGCGGTGGCAAATGAAGGTCTGGTGCCAGACGAAGTTGTACGCCTTTGTTGTGCGCATGAGGTTAAGAGTCTCGAAGCGGACAAGATTGGACAGATTCTTCGATTAGATTTGCCTATGAAAGAGTTGTCTGCCACACAGATAAGGCGTAGGGCTACAGAACGTAGACCTTTACAGCATTTGCTTGCAGAGTCTGTCTACAACTATATTAGCCAACATCAGTTGTATGTTGGCTAGACTAACAGTTAGGAGTACGCCTTGACCGAAGTTACATTGCACGATCATCTGGTGGAAGCCATTGAGGAAGCCAAAGGGCAAGACCTTATCTCTATAGATGTCGCTGATCTGACCTCTATAACAGACTATATGCTGATCGTCAGCGGTACCTCGAGTAGACACGTTCGATCGTTGGCTGACCAAGTAGTATTGGCTGCGAAAGAATATGGCGAACCCATCATCGGAGTCGAAGGTCGAGAGAATTACGAATGGGTGTTGGTCGATTTGGGCGACGTGTTGGTGCATGTGATGCAAAAAGAAGCACGCTCTTTTTACGAGCTTGAACGCTTGTGGTCAGATGTGCCGGTAACCACCGAATCGAATCTTGAATAGCCGACTTTAAGTTTGCTTGGTGAAACTCTGCATACTATCAGTGGGAAATAAAGCACCGGCATGGGTGCAAGTGGGCTTTGCTGAATATGCTAAGAGAATGCCCCCCGACTTAGCCTTGGAGCTTATCGAGATAGCGCCACCTAGACATCGTGGTGATGTCAGTAAATTTGTCCAAATTGAAGGTGAGAAAATGCAAAAACAGCTGCGCCGGGACGACTGGGTAATTGCCTTGGATGAACGGGGTGGTGACGTGAGCAGCCAGGAACTCGCAGCAAAGCTGGACCAATGGAAAATGCTGGGTCAACGGGTAGTGTTTCTAATCGGAGGCTCTGATGGGCTTGCACCTGAATTGTTGAAACGCGCTAACGAATCGCTGTCCTTGTCTAACCTGACCTTTCCTCACTATGCTGTTCGCGTAATACTAGGCGAAGCTTTGTATCGCGCGTGGAGCATTAGTTCTGGGCACCCTTATCATCGAGTTTAATCAGAGGCTCCCTAGCCAAAAGCATTATTGATTGTAATGCGAGGAGATTGCGTGGTTCGCTTATCCATCAAAGATCCGATTAGAGAAAAACAGCTATTTTTTGATCGCGCCTTGATCATGTTTGCGGTGGTTGTGGTTTTGTTTGGGTTGCTTGTGTTGCGCATGGTGCAATTGCAGGTGTGGGAACATCAGGTCTACCAAACTCGCTCTGATCAAAATCGCATTCAAATTCAACCGCTGGCACCGTCCCGAGGGCTCATTTTCGACCGTCATGGAGAGCTGCTTGCAGACAATCGAGTGTCTTCTAGTGTTGCATTGGTTACCGAGCGTATTGCTAACTTAGCCAGCACCATCGAGCAGGTCAGCCGATTGGTTAAGGTCACGCCTGCAGACATCACTAACTTTGAAAAACGTATCCTTCGTAAGCGCAGGCCTTTCGAACCGGTTGCACTCCGGCTGGCCCTCGATGAAGAGGAAATTGCGGTGCTTGCGGTAAACCGACACCGGCTGGTCGGCGTGGAAGTGACCACAGAACTGATTAGACATTATCCTTATGGCGCTTTATTGTCACACGCCGTTGGATCGGTACGCAGAGTTACCGAGTCAGATTTACAAACACTCGACCCTGTGACCTACAGCGCAACTCGTTTTGTCGGCAAACGTGGAATTGAAAAATACTACGAGCGCTCCCTTCATGGGCAAGTGGGTTATCAACAAGTTGAAACAGATGCTCATGGCCGCATTCGTCAAGTGTTGGATATTGAAGAACCTATCTCAGGACAAAACATAACGCTCCATTTGGATAACCGATTACAGATTGCAGCGACGGCTGCAATGAAAGGTCGGCGTGGCGCTATCGTTGCCCTCGATCCTCGATCAGGCGGCATACTCGCCCTCGTTAGTATGCCTGGTTACGACCCCAATTTATTTGTCAACGGTATGAGTAGCTTGCAGTACGAAGGGTTGAGTCACTCTGTGTACACGCCATTGTTTAATCGCGCGGTAAACGGTCAGTATGCACCGGGTTCTACTTTTAAGCCGGTTGTAGGATTGGCTGGCATCGTCAATCAGGTGGTTACGTGGGATGAAACTATCGAGGACAAAGGCTTCTTTCAGCTACCCGGTCAGAAAAGGATCTATCGCGATTGGACCTGGACCCGTAACAATTCTGGTGGGCAAGGCACGGTAGATTTACGTCGTGCGATATACAGATCGTCGAACGTGTTTTTCTATGACTTATCATCGCGTATGGAAATTGAACAGCTGGCCTCTTTTGCCAGGCAATTTGGCATTGGTACGAGCCTAGCCTTAGATGTGGCAGATGCCAGCTCTGGTTTGCTGCCGGATAGAATTTGGAAACGAGGCTATAGAGGCCAACCTTGGTACCCTGGCGATTCTGTAAACATGGGTATTGGTCAAGGTGATTTACTGGTAACACCACTACAAATGGCTGTCGTGGCTGCCACCCTGGCGAATCGAGGGCGGGTCGTGCGGCCGCGCATGCTGCTGGCCAGTGACGCGCCCTTACTCGAAGCCGATCCACCTCCCGCTATTGTTCCTGTACAAGGACCAACGCCAGAAGACTGGCAAAACATGGTGGACGCGATGGAGGATGTTGTGCATCGAGGCAACCAGGGTTTTCGTGGTAATGGTACTGCCTGGGCGCATATTGGGCGCGGCATCGCATATCGCATGGCGGGTAAATCGGGGACTGCACAAGTGGTCGAAATTCGTCAGGGTGAGGAATATGACGAAGATGAACTGGAAGAGTTTAATCGTAAACACGCCTGGTTCTTAGCGTTTGCGCCCACTGACAATCCAGTCATTGCATTAACTATCTTGGTCGAAAATGGAGGCGGTGGCAGTGCCGTGGCGGCACCCGTTGCGCGAGAAGTGGTGGATGCTTTCTTGCTTCCACAAATGGCTACTGGTCAGAAGTTGGCAAATAAATGAACCAAGATTTCATCCGCAGTTTGCCCGGTCATGAACGCTTCATGCGAGATACTTGGTTGCATCGTATTCATGTTGACCCGTTGTTATTGCTGTTACTCAGCTTAGTGATATTCTATGGATTGGTTGTCCTTTACAGTGCGGTGAATCAAAATCAGGCTCTGTTTGATGCTCAATTGCTACGCATCGGGCTATCCTTTGTAGGGCTAATAATAGCGGCGCAATTGCCACCGCGGTTGTATGTGCGTTATGCACCGTTCGTGTATGTGTTCGGTGTTTTGTTGCTTGTAGCAGTGCTACTATTTGGGGTTAAGGTTAAGGGTTCTCAGCGTTGGCTAGAAATTGCCGGTAGCTTTCGTTTCCAGCCTTCAGAGCTGATGAAAATAGCAGTGCCGCTTGCGGTCGCCTGGTATTTTCATCAGCGACCACTGCCGCCATCGTTTAAAGATGTGATTGTTGCTTTGGCCATAGTTGCGGTGCCAGCCGGGTGCATTGTCGCCCAGCCTGATTTAGGCACTGGTATCTTAGTGGCTGGCGCAGGCTTGTCAGTTGTCGTGTTGGCTGGATTGTCGTGGCGCTGGGTACTCTATGCATTTTTGGCCATGGCCGCTGCTGCACCGGGTTTATGGTATATGTTGCAGGAATATCAAAGGCAGCGAATTCTGACTTTGTTTGATCCTGAGCGCGATCCGCTTGGTGCCGGTTGGAACATCATTCAATCTACCACGGCCATTGGTTCTGGAGGAGTTTGGGGGAAGGGTCTTTTGCAGGGTACGCAGAGTCACTTAGATTTTTGAGTCACTTAGATTTTTTGCCCGAGGCTCAAACCGATTTCATTATCGCCGTGGTGGGTGAAGAACTTGGCCTGATGGGCATCATTTTGTTACTCACCCTGTATCTATTGGTAATTGGTCGTGGTTTATACCTGGCAGCTAGTGCTGAGAGTACTTTTGGTCGACTGCTCTCTGGGGCACTAATTTTAACCTTCTTTGTCTATGTCTTTGTGAATATGGCTATGGTCAGCGGTTTGTTACCTGTGGTGGGTGTGCCGTTGCCCTTGGTGAGTTATGGCGGAACATCTGCGATAACCTTAATGGCTGGCTTTGGCATTATAA
>QIGT01000197.1 GCA_003230835.1 Gammaproteobacteria bacterium | reverse complement strand
CATGCACATCCATATCGCCCACAATATTCAAATCATGGCGGGCCTGTCGCAACACTGCGCGCGCGGTATCTACATATTGATCAAAACTATCAATCACGACTCGCTCGCCCGAAGAAAGACCGTGCCCTATCTGATCAAAAGCTATGACGCCTATATTGCGGTTAAGGAGGTAGTTGATGACATGTCTATATAATCCAACATGATCGTAGTAGCCATGGCAGAGCAGTGCGTAACTATGAGGTTGTGCAGGGAGATAGTACTGAACAACTATTCTCTCACGGTGCACCGCCAGCACATGCATCTGATGACTCACGGCATTACAGAAGTTCAGTTGGTAGAACTCTCGATAAGCTGCGTAGGAGGGTGGGTGGTGGGCACTCTCACCCTCACGCCAATCGCTGCGTTGTAGTTCACGTTGTAGCTGTGCGGAATCAAAGGCACTTTGGCCTCGAACCATAGCAGTTTCCTCCGGGGTGCTAGGGGGCCTCTGATTAAGTCTAAAAAGTTCTGCGGTTGTCTAGTGGACAACCGAGTTTAGCTGACCACTGGCATAACGGGTAAACATGTGTTCCAACGAATCGACTTTAATTTTATCGGCGTGCCCCGAGGTGCCAAATGCCTCATAGCGTTCGACCACTACTTTCTTCATCGCGTCTAACGAGGCTTGCAGATACTTGCGCGGGTCAAATTCTGCGGGATGTTCCGCAAGGAATTGTCGAATGGCCGCAGTCGATGCTAAACGTAAATCTGTATCAATGTTCACCTTGCGCACCCCATGTTTGATGCCTTGTTGAATTTCAGCCAACGGCACACCGTAGGTTTCCGGGATTTCTCCGCCAAATTCGTTGATGATGGCCAATAAATCCTGTGGCACAGACGAGCTGCCATGCATGACTAAATGAGTATTGGGAATACGTGCATTTATTTCTTTAATGCGATCAATGGCCAGCACGTCACCTGTAGGCGGGCGACTAAATTTATAAGCACCATGCGAGGTGCCAATGGCGATCGCCAAAGCATCGACGCCAGTCTGCTTAACAAAATCCGCGGCCTGCTCCGGGTCGGTTAAAAGTTGTTCCATGGACAGCTTGCCTACGGCGCCAACACCGTCTTCTTCTCCTGCTTCACCGGTTTCCAGCGAACCGAGACAGCCCAATTCACCTTCCACAGACACACCACAAGCGTGCGCCATGGCAACAGTTTGTTTAGTGACCTCGAGGTTATATTCATATTCTGCAGGTGTTTTTTGATCTTCAAGCAGTGAACCATCCATCATCACCGAGCTGAAACCTAGCTGAATGGAGCGTTGGCAAGCGGCGGGCGAGGCACCGTGATCTTGATGCATGACGACGGGAATCTGTGGAAATTCTTCAACCGCCGCCAAAATAAGGTGGCGTAGAAAATTAGCGCCCGCATATTTTCGCGCGCCAGCCGACGCTTGCACAATCACTGGGCTGTTGGTCTGCGCTGCGCTTTCCATAATGGCGCGCATTTGCTCTAAGTTATTTACATTGAAAGCTGGTACGCCGTAGTCATTTTCAGCAGCGTGGTCGAGCAGCTGTCGCATACTGATCAAGGCCATGAGAATCTCCGTCTATGATTTATTTCGTGGATTAATTTCGTGGAATAAATACGTGGATTACATACGTGGGACTAACCGACAATCATAATCGCAGTTCCGCATCGAGTATATGCAAGGATCTACCTGTTTTTGTAAGTTTTATCTTGGTTTTTGGCTCTTGGGCTCTTGTTGGATGTCGGCCGGCAGGATGTCGACCCGCAGGATGTCGACCGCGGGAAGCACCTTTCCTTCCACAAACTCTAGGAAGGCACCACCCCCGGTTGAGATGTACGAAATTCCTTGTCGAACCCCATATTTGTCGATAGCAGCTAAGGTGTCTCCCCCTCCTGCAATGGAAAACGCATCGCTCATAGCGATTGCTTCGGCGAGGACCCGCGTGCCTTCACCAAACTGATCAAACTCAAATACACCCAGTGGACCATTCCACAAAATTGTTCGGGCAGATTGCAACTGATCACCCCATTGACGAGCTGTGATCGGGCCGATATCGAGTATCATTTCATCTTCGGCCACTTCACTGATGGCGCGAACCACTGCTGTTTCACTGGCAGCAAATGCCTTACCTACCATTACGTCCGAGGGCAGAGGAATGTCTATTTTTACAGCAATCTCGCGCGCCGTATCGAGAAGGTCTTTCTCATATAGCGATTGACCCACCTGGTAACCTGCCGCCGCAATAAAAGTGTTAGCGATACCACCACCTGTGATGATCTGGTCTGCAATATTAGCTAATGAATCTAGTACTTCTAACTTTGTGGATACCTTGGATCCACCAACAATGGCCACCATGGGACTTTGAGGGTTGGCCAAAGCAGTACCCAGCGCACTGAGTTCTGCTTGCAACAACAAACCCGCGCAAGCTATGGGCGCAAACTTGGCTATTCCGTGTGTGGACGCATGCGCTCGGTGCGCAGTACCAAAGGCATCCATGACAAACACATCACATTGATTTGCCAGTATTTGCGCTAGAGTGTCCTCGTTGGCTTTTTCGCCCTTAAAATATCGGACATTTTCCAACATTGCGATAGAACCCGGCCTAACTTCCGCGCAATCGGCAATTTTTGTTATTAACGGGATTTTTCGCTGTAACAATTCACTCAACCGCTGCGCAACTGGAGCCAGAGTGTATTGTTCATCCATTTGTCCTTCGCTCGGTCGGCCAAGGTGCGACATCACTACCACCGCAGCATTCTGCTCCAGTGCATACTCGAGGCTCGCCAAGCTGGCCTGTATGCGCGCATCATTGGTCACTGCGCCCTGATGGATGGGCACATTCAAATCAGCACGTATCAACACACGTTTGTTGTTGAGCGAAACCTCTCGCATAGAGAGTACGTTGGCCGGCTCCACAGATGGATTCCTCCAAATTAACCGCGTTCTATTGCGCGTGAGTGATAATTTTTTGCGCTATCGCGACTACATTGTCTACCGTGATGCCTAACTCTGACAACACTTCATCTCCTGGTGCAGATAAGCCAAAGCGATTAATGCCCACTACAGCACCGTCCAAGCCAACAAAACGATACCAATAATCTGGATGTGCAGCTTCGATGGCTACGCGAGCCCGGCAAGACGCGGGCAACACTGTTTCTCTATATTGTGCATCTTGCTCATCAAAGCGTTGCGTACAGGGCATCGATATCACCCGAGCGTGGGTGCCAGATTCGCCGAGAACGATGGCCGCGTCCATGGCGACCTCTACTTCTGAACCTGTGGCAATCAGAATGACATCGGGGGCTGCCTCGGTGTCTCGTAAGATGTACCCACCGCGCGCAATGTTAGCAAACGCCACTGCACTGCGCGGCTGGGCGCGGCTGGTTTGCCGCGTGAATATCAAGGCACTGGGCTGATCTTTCGAAGCCAGCGCACTCTTCCATGCGATCGCCGACTCAACGGTATCGCAGGGGCGCCACGTCGCTAGATTGGGTGTGGTGCGCAAATTGGTGAGCTGCTCGATGGGTTGGTGTGTGGGTCCATCTTCACCCACCGCTACCGAATCGTGGGTATAAACAAAAATGTTCGGGATCTTCATCAGCGAGGCCAACCGTACCGCATTGCGTGCGTATTCCATGAATATCAAGAATGTGCCCGTGAAGGGGCGCACACCACCATGTAGTAACATGCCATTGCTGATTGCTGTCATGCCAAACTCACGCACGCCGTAACTCATATATTGATCTGCAGTCATGCCCTCCCAATCGGTATTATTTGAACCCGTCAAGTCCGCCGAACCACCAAACAATTCTGGCACCCCGGTCGCAATAGCACCAATGGCTTGCTGTGAAGATTTGCGCGTTGCCCGTGAATTCAAGTTTTCTTGTTCGCTGCGTGCCAATTCTGTGATTTGCCTATCCCAGCCCTGGGTCAGCTCCCCTGCCATACGGCGTAGAAACTCCGCGGCTAAATCTGCATGGGCAACTTTGTAATCATCGAACACTTGTTGCCAACTGTCCTGCAGCAGATTGCCCCGTGCGCGCATATCCCAATCTTGGCGAATGCGCTCGGGCACCTCAAAAGCCTCACCACCCCAGTTCAATGTCTTCCGTACGAGTGCAACTTCCTCCGCCCCCAAGGCAGCCCCGTGCACGCCAGCGGTACCTTGCTTGTTAGGTGATCCGAAGCCAATGGTAGTGCGACAGCAAACCAAAGTTGGCCTTCCATCAGACTTCGTTGCCGCCGTTAGTGCTTTGTTAACCTCGTCCGCATCATGTCCATCTACGTTTCTGATGACCCGCCAGCCATAAGCTTCGAAACGCGCACCGACATCCTCGTTAAACCAGGCTTCCACCTCACCGTCGATAGATATGCCATTGTCATCATAAATACAAATAAGTTTACCTAGCGCCAGTGTTCCGGCTAACGATGCTGCCTCATGAGATATGCCTTCCATCAGACAACCGTCACCCACCACTACCCAAGTCCTATGATCCACAATATGGCCTGCAGGACGATTGAATTGATTGGCAAGCTTCTGCTCTGCAAGCGCCATCCCCACCGCATTGGCCAAGCCTTGTCCTAAAGGTCCGGTGGTTGTTTCAACTCCAGGACATTCACCCACTTCAGGATGCCCAGCAGTTTTGGCGTGTAGCTGGCGAAAATTTTTGAGGTCATCGAGACTGACGTCATAGCCTGTCAGGTGCAGTAGGCTATACAAAAGCATTGACCCATGGCCGTTTGATAAGACAAAACGATCACGATCAACCCAAGCCGGGTCATTGGGATTGTGCTTAAGCAGATCTCGCCACAGTACTTCACCGACATCGGCGAGTCCCATGGGTGCACCTGGATGCCCACTATTTGCAGCTTGCACAGCATCCATAGATAGCACGCGAATGGCATTAGCCCGTTCAATTCTTGTAGACATGGAATTCTCTAGTGTCGCAGCGGCGCTATTGTCTTCACTTGCGCGCAAGGCTGCAAATCTTTCTTACGATTTCCGCATATGGGAATTGCCTCTAAATAACGTAGAATGCGGGCCTTCTTAACTCACAGTGAAGTTAACATACATGGCTGACTACTCCGTTTTTACCTCAGAATCTGTATCTGAAGGTCATCCAGACAAAGTGGCCGACCAGATCTCTGACGCCATATTGGACGCCATGTTGGCTCAGGACAGTGAATCACGGGTGGCTTGCGAAACCCTTATTAAGACCGGATTAGTGGTTGTTGCGGGTGAGATTCGCACCAACGCCACTGTAGACATCGACAAGTTGGTCCGCCGAGTAGTTGCAGACATCGGCTATAACAGTGCCGATGTTGGCTTCGACCCTGAGTCGTGCACGGTGGTCAACGCTCTGGGCATGCAATCTGCTGACATCGCGATGGGTGTTGATGAAAGCACTGATCGAGAGCAAGGTGCAGGCGACCAGGGCTTGATGTTTGGCTACGCTACCGATGAAACCGACGTATTGATGCCTGCACCATTGACCTATGCCCACCGCTTGGTGCAACAGCAAGCGAAAGTTCGACGTAGTACGGTGCCCGAACTAAGACCTGATGCCAAAAGCCAGCTGACGTTTAAATACGATAACGAAGGCACCCCCATCGGTATCGATGCCGTGGTGTTAAGTACGCAACACGATCCAAGTATTTCCCAGCACGACTTGCATGAAGCGGTCATGGAAGAAGTGATTAAGCCAGTGTTGCCCGACAAT
Organism: Gammaproteobacteria bacterium; assembly: GCA_003230835.1. Taxonomy (GTDB): domain Bacteria; phylum Pseudomonadota; class Gammaproteobacteria; order Pseudomonadales; family Azotimanducaceae; genus UBA4421. The sequence goes on along the minus strand of QIGT01000197.1, from coordinate 29 downwards.
TGGGTATCTGCCGACACAAAAATTTACAT
>QIGT01000530.1 GCA_003230835.1 Gammaproteobacteria bacterium | reverse complement strand
AAGGGCGCACGAATTTGCATGTCGTCTAGTATTCGACTCTGCACCGCCATTCTACGTTGAGCCACCACAATGTCTTTCCTAGCACGCGCTAGTCTGGCCATCAGCGCTTGAACGGAAAGGTCAGCGCGATCGAGTTCCGCTTGGCTCGCCAAATTCCGCTTAGCTAAGCCATCTGTTCGATTGAAGTCGAGTTGCGCTTGCTGGATTGAGACCCGCAGTTCATCTAGACCTGCTTCAGAGGATCGAAGTTGAGATTCAGCAAGTTCATACTGAGCACGAGGAATACTGTCGTCGAGAGTGGCCAGCAGTTGGCCTTCACTAACCACTACCCCTTCTTCTATAAATACCTCTACGACTTTTCCAGTGGCCTTAGAACTGACAGTTGCTTGTCGACGAGCAACCACATAACCCGTGGCATCTAGTACGCTTGAACCCAATGGTTGAGTCGATGGCGCCCTGGCTATCGCTGAACTCACCGCTACAATTTGCCCAGTACTGGGTAAACCAAAGAGAAAAAACATCAAGCCCACACCCGCAACCAGGGCTATCATAAGAAACCACTTAGTCGGTCGGACGCTACTGGTAGACGCTGCAGAACGATCAATCTTCAACTCGTTAAGAAGGGTTGTTTTGTCCGAAGACTGTTGCGTCACTTTGGCCGTATCTCCTCACCAGGTACTGTATGACATCGCAGTCTAGCAAAGCTCGCCTAGGAATAGTCCTTATTATCGGAATCTGTGACAAAGCGGATTATAGACGTCCCAGACAGTATATACGCAGATACAATGGCGGTGACGACACCGAGGCAGCCAAACGAGCTGTATCCGACGCCTAATACGGGCTGACTACCGGCTGAGTTTTAAGTTTAGAGCTGGCCAAGGTTGAAATGCGACGCAGAACCAACGGTTTAAGCACCCTGTTATTCTCGCCCACGCTACTCACAACAAAGCGTTGGTAAGCCTTCAAGGCCTCCTCATACTCACCCGAATGCTCAAAACTATAAGCCCTGTTCAAGTGAATTTCCCCTCTGTTTGGTGCCAGTTGATTGGCAATGGACAAATATTGCAACGCCCCAGCATGATTAGATACCTCTTGTTCCAACACCGCCAACTGTACCCATACATCTGCTTGAGCACTGTTTTTAGACAATGCCACTTCGAGATAGTCTCTCGCCGCATCGATTTCACCCATTGCTAGGCGTGCTGTACCTGCCCAAAACCAGGGCTGCCAATCTGGATGGCTGTGTTTTGCACCAGTGTTTAACAAAGGAGCAAGCGTATCTAACGCTTCATCAGGAAGGTCACGAAGCAACTGTAACCTGGCTAACATTAACCGTGCTCCGCGATGGCCGGAATGATTGCCAACAAAGGTCAACACATCGCGATAGGCAGAGCCCGAACCTTCACGTACCTCAATCTTGAGTTGTTCAAAGGTACGAGGCTCAGCCTGCACTCCATCTTGCGCACTGGCTTGGATCGGCTGCACAGCAAGAACAAACAATACTACTAACATCTTAAAACCCTTCCGCATATTCATGCTAACTCTCCACCGGCACGATGGTAGGCGTCAATATCATGATCAATTCCTTACGCACCCGGGTTTTGTATTCACCACCCAACACACGTCTTAAGGGGCCCAACCGTCTTAAACCTGGCAAACTACGTACCGTATGACTGTCTTGAGTCTGTATGAGCCCACCCATGACAATGGTGTCACCGCTGCGTGCTCTAATCACTGATGACACCTGAGCGACATCCAAATTTGGTGCTGAACTTAAAATTTGTCCATTTGCTCCCTCAACCACACTGACGCTAGATACCCTGGTGACCACGGGAGATACATCCATCATGATCCACCCACGCTCGCCTATTTGCGGCGTAATGGATAACACAACACCCTCAGTCACTACCTGAGGAATGTCGGTAGCCGTGGTGATAGAGCCAGCAGAAGTAGAGTCGGTAGATTGTTCGCGACGGAAAAAAGTTCTATCGGTGCCCACCTTGATCATTGCCGTCTGATTATTGAGGGTTCGAATGTGTGGTTGGCTGACAATTTCTACGTCACCCTGTTGGTCTAGCGCTGCAATAATAGCGGCAAGACGTCGATTACCATCATTCTTAAGGTTAAAGCCATCAAGGGTGAGCACACTGGCTAGCGGCGCCACACCGTTCGCAGGAGAATTCACTATCCCACCCAGTTCAAAATCAATATTGGTACCAGAATCTAACACCTCGGAAACCCGCGACCAATTGACCCCTAACGCCATGGTGTCATCGAGTACAACCTCGAGAATGCGAACTTCTATGTCAACCTGCCGATGAATGGCACGATTGATGTGATCAATGTAGCCACCAATACTTTCAACATATGCGTGTTGATCGCTGATCTGCACCGTACCCGCCAGCCGGTTAATAACCACACGACCATCCGGACTCACCAATTGGGCCAGTTGACCTTCTAGTTCAGCCCAAAATTGAATCTCATCGGTATGGCCGATGCTGATGGAACCTGCATCTGAGCTACCACCCGCGTTTTCACCACCACTGGTAGAAGACGATACCGTCGCTGTCGAGTTCCCGCTACCGGTTCTAACGAGACGCAAATAGTCTATCGAGAATCGGCGAGTTTCTTGCGAACGAACCCGGATCACGTCGTCGTTGAATTGCCAATAGAAATCCAAACTGTCCAGCATCAACGACAATGCACGATCCAAATTCACATCACGAAACTCAACGTCCAACACGCCAATCACATCTTTGTCAGCGACGATATTCAGATCATAAGCTCTGGCAAATAATCGCAAGCCATCCTTTACCGGTAGCTTCCTAATCACAAAACTATAAAGCACTTCACTTTGCTGCGGCTGCACTTGTGCGGAATCTGTCTGCGGAAAGCTCATCCGCGCTGTCGTCGCCATTTGAATTGGACGGAGTGCTGGTTGCGGCCAGGTGTGAGCGTCGTGGTAACGTGGAAACACCGCAGTGTCTGGCGGGTTCATAAGCTGGCTACATCCACTCACTACCACCATGCAGACCACCATACCGGCCGACTTAACTCTCAGCCAAGGCGCCATCATACTTCAGGCTCCAACCGATAGGATCGACCCGATTTGCTGACTTGAACATGGGCTACGCCAATGTGCGTAACCCGAAATTGCTCGACTCGATCTCCTACACGTACCAATCGATTGTTTACCACTGCAGCCTTAACGCCATCACTCACGAACAGAGCCACTACCTTAGGTAGCCTGGCAATCTCCGATCCAGAACCAGTAGCCATGGCGGTCCCTGCGAAAGGGTCGCGCTTTACATCGTCGAGCCAGCCAATTTTTTCCCGCGAACCTACCACTGTGTATCGTTGTAGCTGATCAGCCGATGCAGGACTGGTTTTTTCGCTACTAAATATAGACAGACCTAAGGGAGCTGGCATGACGGTGGAACCGCTTGGATTGTCATCGTATAAAGGTTGAATTATGGCACTACCTAAATAGATGGTTGCGGCGGCGCCGAGCAAGCCTATAAACCATGGGTTGTTGAATACTGTTCTGATCACTTCGATTTCCTTACCGCAGGTCTAACTAGTTTCTGATAAAGTAGCCGGGTCTACGAACCCATATCGATCTGCGACCCAAACATGAGCTCGCACGACCAGTTGAACTAAGCCCGCGCCATCACCAATACCCTGAGTCGCCACTACATCGATGTGCCAGTGGTCACTCAATACTTCACCAACCAGCTCCATGGTGGTCACAAACAGGCTATCGGCCCCATCGTCGAGAGCTTTAAACTGTAAAACTAAGGGCACTTCAAGAATGTTCGGTAGCGGCGAATAATGCGCTTGCTCTACCTGGTAGCTAAACGTGAGCCCCTTTTTACTCGCCGCCCTCGCAAGACCTTCTGACCAGGCAGCAAGCTCTGGGAATCCTTGAAAAATACGGTCGTTCTCTGCTTCAATTTCGTCTGTTAAGCGGTCAAAATTAATCGATGACAGCTGCAACTCAATCTGATTCAGCTCATCTTCCAGCTCAAATTCCACCACCTCCAAGGCAATTATTTCATCCAAAATGGTGAGTCGCTGAAGGTTCCACACTATGACAGCCAAACAAAAAAGCACTAACAAGCCTGCGGCTGCAATTCGTAGCGGCGATCTAAACCAAGCATCAGCGAAATTCTGAACATGCCGCTTTAAACCAGTATTAAGTTCAAGGCGATCTTCTTCTAGGTCCAAATTTAATTCGAGATCAATGCTCATAGAGAACTCCTTACCTAATGTCTCCGGCGATTTGAAACCCTAGCTCACCACTGCTTTTCAATTTGCCCTGTTCGAACTGTTGCATCCAGGTCTCCGTGAAATTTTGTGTGATGTCCATTTGCCAAGGTGGCTGCTCCAGTCGCTGCTCAAAACGAGCCAACAAACGGGCGCCGTGGCGAAGATCGCCTACAACTAAGCCTTGCAGATTCACTTTCCATCCATCGGGTGACTGCGCTATATCAACGTTAGTCAGAGTAATCTCATTGGGAGTAAGTTGGCTTAAGTGAAGCATCAACAAAGATGGCAAATTACGGCTGATCATACGCAGCCGCTGCAAATGACTTTGTTTGTCCCGCCCACTTTCTAACAGGCCACGCATGCCTTCTATGGAGTTCTGTACATCAGTTGAGCGCGTAGAGATTTTTGTAATCAGATCGGTTTGGTGCGAGACCAAGCCAGTAGTGATCAAGGTTAAGATCGCGGCAATGACAACTACCGCAGCTGTGGTAAATACACCCATACGGCGAAACACATCGCCGGTCATATTCTTTTGTGTAAAGACAGAGATGAAATTTGCAGATAACTTTCCTGAAAGACCCGTCGCCCACCGCGCCCAAAAATTAGGGTCGGAAGCATCCTCATCAAAACGTACAGGGATTTCTATGCCAGTAGATAGTGTCGCTGCAGTGTGCTCATTCATGCGCCCCATTATCCAGGCAGCATCCACCCCTCGGGCAAGCTGTTGTCTGGCATAGCGAATGGTTCGGTTAACATCGACAACAAGCCGTTCAACCGAGCGTTCCGATTGACCGTAGTTGAGTTCTCGCACAAACAGGACATCGCCATCCGCCAAGGTCAAAATTATTTCGGTTCGTTCTTCAAAGCAAGCCACTACCACCAACAGTTTCTCGGCAGAGACATCAGTGGTAGGCAGATATTTTGATACTATTTCAGTTAGCGGCACATAGCGCTTTGGTGCCAAACCTACGGCAGTACACGCAGCAACAGTATCATCAACTAGTTTTTTGGGTAACAAGTGCAACAATACACCTTGTTTACCTCCTCGGTGCTTTACCTCGTGATAGCACCAGGCCGCAGGACCGTCGAATGACTTGTCATTCTCCACTCGACGTAATAAATACTTTTCTAGGTCCCTTTTTTTCATAGAAGGAATTTCTAGATAATCATGCGTGTGCTGGTCGTTTTCATGAACGACAGTGACATCACCTCTTCGACTCAAATCAATATTCGAAGCCGCGTCGTCTAGTGCACGCACCAAGTCAGCTTGGGAAATCACCAACTTTGGAGATTCCCAATCTTCCTCCACACGATCTTGATGTAAGCGCGCGATGCGAAACTCACCATAAAGCCATGAGATAGCGTATTTGGTTCGGCTCACCCTAACCTACCCAATACCAATCGCTACCATCAAACTGATAACGCATAGATCTTGCTACAGAAATAATAGTCTGCCGTTGAGTAATGCCTCCCGGATACGGCGCAACGTTTAAACTTAACGC
>QIGT01000363.1 GCA_003230835.1 Gammaproteobacteria bacterium | reverse complement strand
GGCCAGCCCGTACTTCTCAACGGTGAACACACCGGCAGATTGCCGGGTACAGTTGTCAGAGGCCCTGGCTGGTCAGGTTGGAAAAATTCACCCCCACCTTAGCCGGTTAGAATTTACTTGGGTTAAACTCTTCGCTACACCTCTTCTAGGATCTTCGTGACGCAAATCGATAGTCACTCCTATCGCTACGCCAGGACCATTCTCCTTACTGCCCTGGTCGGCATGGGTTTCGGCATGACCGTGCTATTTGCCATACTTGCCCCATTAGGCCGTGAGGTGGGCTTCACCGAACTTCAAATCGGCAGCATTATTGCGGCGTCCTCTCTGACGGTCTTCCTGGCCAGCCCAAGATGGGGAAGATTGAGCGATCGATGGGGGCGAAAGCGCGTTTTGTTGATTGGCCTTTTCGGCTATGTGGTAGGCACACTTTTGTTTGCAGGGGTATTTCATTTCACTTTAATTGGCGTCGTGGCCCCCGCCCTGGGCTACTACCTCCTGATGCTGACACGAGTAATGCACGCCTCGGTGATGGCTGCAATGATGCCTTCAGCCAGCGCCTACATGGCCGACATCACCGATATCGCTGGTCGCACCAAGGGTATGGGGGCTGTTGGCGCCGCGACCAATTTAGGCAACATCATTGGTCCAGCTTTGGGTGGGTTGTTAGCGGGTATCACCTTACTAACGCCACTATGGTTTGCCGCCGGACTAGCCGTGGGCACGGCTGTTTTCGTGTTGCTCTATCTACCAGAATCGCCACAGAAGAAACATCAAGATAAGGGCCAGGCCAAGCGCCTCAAACACACCGACCCGCGAATCCTACCTTTCGTTGTGGTGGGCGTCTTAATGTTTATGGGGATGGCATTGGTTCAACAAACCTTGGCATTTCGCTTCCAAGATATCTTGTCTTTAACCGCAGTGGAGACCGCGCAAACATTTGGCTTAGCAATGGGGCTGTCTGCCGCAGCTTCCCTAGCAAGTCAATTGTTCCTGATGCAACGCTTTAGTCTGTCTCCGTTTCACTGGCTGTTCTTAGCCATGCCCGTTCTCATCTTGGCATTCGGATGTATGGCGGTCGCACAAACTAAAATGCTGCTAATGATCGCCATGATATTGCAGGGTGCTGGCATGGGTATCGCAGGTCCCGCTTTTGTAGCGGGCTCATCCCTCGCCGTCAATGCAGACGAACAAGGTGCGGTGGCTGGCATTGCAGGGTCTTGCGCCCCGCTAGGATTTACAATCGGACCACTAGTCGGCGGATACTTGTATCAAATCCAACCCGAGTTTCCCTACTGGTTTACCTTTATCATCTACATTCCTCTGCTTGTTTTTGTGGGTTGGATGAATCGAAGGATGAATCATCGCTTAACTTGAGCCACGCAAGTTTCACCTCTATATTATGCTACTCGGCAAATAAGGAAATTTCATGCGTCAAGCTAATGCAATATCTGCAATATCTCGTCCCTTAAACCAGCTCACCCTCACTATTGTTGCGATCGGCCTAATCGCAATCGTGGCGAGCGCTCAAGCCCATAACCAGGCCACTACCGTCGAAGCAAGCGGCCGCCATATTCACTTTCCTGATACAGACAAATATCTAACCTTAGCGGTAGACCTACACACCCACAGCGTATTTTCTGACGGCCATGTGTGGCCTAAAATTCGCGTAGAGGAAGCCTTGCGAGACGGATTAGATGCTTTGGCCATCACCGAACACTTAGAATACCAGCCACATCGGTTTGATATTCCTCACCCAGATAGAAACACCGCTTATAACGAGGCCCGAGAGGCTGCCGCAAAAACAGATCTGATTGTTATCGCCGGCAGCGAAATCACAAGAGACCCACCGGCAGGCCATATCAACGCGGTTTTCATCAGCGATGCCAACGCAATGCTGCGTGTTCCTAATGTACCTGCAGACGCGAAAGATGCCTTAGCCTACTACCGCGCAGCCAATATCTGGCCGGCGCAAAATGTAATCGAGGCAGCCAACGAGCAAGGCGCATTTGTTTTCTGGAACCACCCCTACTGGACAAATCAACAACCCAACGGCATCGCACGCATGAATAAATTCCATGCGGCAAACGCCAAAAATGGGAAACTACACGGCATTGAAATAGCCAATGGCCAAAACTATTCAGAAGGCGCACATGCGATTGCGTTAGAGCATGATCTCACCTTGATTGGTGTTTCCGACGTACACGATCTGATTGACTGGGACTACCCACCGCATCAAGGCGAGCATCGACCAGTAACCTTAGTGCTGGCGCAAGCGCGTACCGCTGAAGCCATCAAAGAAGCGCTATTTGCTCAACGCACAGTCGTGTGGTTTCGCAATCTTCTGATTGGCCGAAAGGATGAGTTAAACGCGATTCTTGACGCGAGCCTGCAACTAGAAAGCGCACAGTGGCGGGCTGAGACCGAAGTATTGCAAATTGTGATTCGAAACCACTCTGATGCCACCTTCAGGTTACGCAATCTGACAAAACATACGTTCATGCACAGCGGTGACCATATAGATGTAGCTGCCAATGACGTCACTAAAATAACCGTTAAACCAGGCAAGAAGATGGCGTCAATTGAACTCAAGTTCGCGGTGGAGAATGCTTTAGTTGCACCAAAGAAGCCGGCGACCCTTTCATTCACGGTGACGCCCGAGAATTCATGAGCCAACCTATCTGGCAGGCACTTGGGGTTCAGATATATGGAGACGTTCGATTCAAAGATGGGGTGAGCATATGGCCCAATACTGTACTGCGGGCTGAATCACACCACATAGAGATCGGCAAGAACACTAACTTGCAGGACTTTGTTATGGTTCATGTGGGTTCCGGGCCGACTACTATAGGAGCATATTGCTCAATTACCCACCACTGTACTATCCATGGCGCCACCATTGGCAACACTTGCCTAATCGGTATTAATGCAACGGTAATGGACAATGCTGTGATCGCAGACAACTGCATAATTGCAGGCCATACCATCATTACCGAAGGTACTGTTATTCCGCCCAATAGTATTGTCGCTGGTGTACCCGGCAAAGTTGTGGCAACGCGTAACAACTATGTGTCGAATAAGATCAATGCCATGTCATACTACGAAAACGGACTAGCATACGCCCAAGGGCACCACCGCCGCTGGTCTGACGAGGACTACCCAGAGCTTGTTGCAATGTGGAAACGCGAGTTTGAAAACGACCTATAGAATAGACACGATCTGTCTAACGATATTCCTAGCCGGGCTATTAACCGCTTGTGACGCAGCCACGCCGACATTCAAAAACAGTGGCCATCAGCAGCCGGCTGTGTCCAGCCTGTTCTTTGAACAACTACAGAGCATTCAAAAGCCAGGACTAAGCACGCAACTACTCCAGGCAGATGCAGAATCAGCGGCAGATGTCTTGTTAATCGTGTTAGATGCCACCACCTATGTACCCTACTTAGTCGCCGCACCCCGAAAGGGCGTTTCGGCGCAAACCGCCATGCATGAACAATCGCTGGAGATCATTATCGGCAGTGGCTTTGTATCAGAGTTACACAGCCTAGAGCCTGTCGGGTTACTACAGCTCGATGGCACCATACTCAGTGCCGTGCAACGCCACGGCTATACAAGGATCTTGGGTATCAATGATTCTGGCTTAGGGGTTGTGCATCGTAAAAATTACCAGCGGGGAATATTTCATAGTGCACTGCAAACAGGCCCAGGTATTGTTGAGGACGGCAAGCTAGATATATCGATTCGAGACCTGCAACGGCCTAAGTACTACAGAAGTTTTGTCGCCGTGTGCGAGGCAAATTGGGTACTCGGCGTCAGTTTGCAGCCCATGAATCTGCGACCCATAGGCGAACGACTGCTGGCTTTCTTCGCGAGCTCTAACATGGTTTGTGATGACGTGGTGAACTTGGCCGGAGACCGAGAAGCGGTCATTGCCATACGACATGCAGACGATACCTTACTGTTTCATGGCGATCCTGAGACCTACAAGGTGAGTATGCTCGGGTTTAAGGAGAAATAATTTTATCCGGGTATATATATATATTTACCCGGATTATAATAACCTCCCAATCGCAAATACCGGTTCCTAGGAATGAGCACTTATTGCGCCTTCAATGACAGCAACTTGATAGCAAAGGGCACCCTAATAGAGGTCGCGCTCAGAGTGCAAAGCCTATTAAATCAAGAGCCTGGGGCACTACCCCAGATATTCAATGAAGCCACTGGCGCACTCACGGAGGTCGACCTAAGCGGCGATCCGGACGTAATATCTGCTTGGATCGCGTTAAATATTGCCGATACTGTACCTGTCACGAAAACCCGAGGAAGACCCAAGCTTGGCGTGATCAGCCGCGAAATCACCCTACTTCCACGCCATTGGGCATGGCTTGAAAGCCAACCTGGAAGTGCTTCCGTTATCTTAAGGCGCTTGATCGATGAGGCGAGCAAAGACCCCAAGGCAGAACGCCGTACCGCCCAAGATGCCACCTATCGATTCGCACAGGCTATCGCGGGTAATTTTGAAGGATATGAAGAAGGCATGCGCGCACTATATGCGCGTGACCCCCAAACATTTACCCAACACATATCTACATGGCCTATTGATATTCAAACCTTTGCACAAACTCTCGCGTACCCTGCGTGGTGACAAGAACATAAATCTATTTTCTGACGCCTGCCATAAGCCGCAGCACATGCGCCATTACGCGTTCTTGAACGGCGGCAATTTACCATATGTCAGTGCACGCCATAGCCACTCAAGTGGCCCAAATCGGAACCGCATCAGCCACCAGGTAGACAAACACATTTGCAGTACCCACACAGCCACGACGAACCCATACACTTGCCACCGATGAAACATTCCAACCATGCCCAAGCCTGCGCCAGTGAACAACAGCAGAGCAATGAGGGATTGCATTAGGTAGTTTGTTAACGCCATGCGGCCAACGTTTGCAAGCAACCGACGCAGAAGAATCACCTTTGCCATTTTCATTAACGCCACCAAAAGCCCGAGATAGCCGATAGCCATGCCCAGCCGACCAATATGATAGGTGGATTGCATTTGTGCAAAAACACTGAGCAAGGCGAAATCACTCGATATGGCCTTGTTAATTTCATAGCCGTTAACCAACAGCCCCACTGCAAAACCTAGCGCCATGAGCTTGTAGTAAAAAGCCAAGGGTTTGTCGCCTTGTAGTACGCCGCTTTTAAACAGCGCCATACCCAGCAACATCATCGCTAACGAATCCCACAGCAAGTACATCGGAATCACGAATAGCAGCACTTCGTTTGCAACTTCTACATTCCAAATGAAGGCAGTGATGTAACTTTCCTGGCGCAATTCGAGCTCTCGCGCCATCACCTCTGCAGAAATTAGATACTGATCAGCAAACTCTTGCCATACCTGCGCTGTCTCATGCACGTCTAGGTCTAAGCTCGCCGGATCGGTGGCATGCGCCACGGTGTGAGCTGCATTTTGCGCCATAGATAAACCGAGGCTAGATACCCCATGAAAGGCAGACATCAAAGCGATCAGCAGCCCCGCACTGATCAACAGCTGTTTAACCGACGCATTCCTTGCCAGGTACAACATCGCCCCTGCAATGGCGTAAGTCAGTAATACATCACCTGGCCATAACAACACATAGATATTAAATAGACCGAAAACAAGCAGCCAAAAGTTTCTTTTGTAGTGCAGGGCTGCGTCTTTTGCCGCCACACCCGTGGTAAACAAAACAACCCCAGCACCAAAAAGCAGGGAAAATAAACACCGCATAGCCCCTTCA
>QIGT01000185.1 GCA_003230835.1 Gammaproteobacteria bacterium | reverse complement strand
CCTTAGCGCCGGGATAGCTCAGTTGGTAGAGCGACTGATTCGTAATCAGTAGGTCCGCAGTTCGATTCTGCGTTCCGGCACCATGATCTCGCTTTGCGAACTCTCTCGAGTTTCACGGCAAGACCGCAAAACATCGGCCAGCTCGAATAGCAATAATCTAAATTTTTGGCGGATTTGGGTTCGAGGTTTATCCTCTGCTGGGCACCATCTGTATCGCGAAGTTAGGAGTCTGCGCGGTAGAATGTAGTCCTAGCTTTGGAGAATTTCTCAATCAGTAACCTTTTTTCGACAAGATTGGCCCACCAACGAACCTATCTTGCTTGTTAGCAACACTCCCTGTCGTACTTGGCATGATTCCCGCCATAATTTTGTGCACTACCACCACCATCAATGCACAGCGGCTGTTCCGAAGTGTGTGGCTGGTATCCGTCGCGTGTGCGGGTTGACCGATCTGGGCTCGTGCGATGGTGATGATCGAACTAGCGGGGTTGGATGCCGAGAAACCCAATCATTTCCCCAGATAGCTTACTAAACCCCATATAGCGGTAGGCGTAGCGGGTAGAGTAAGTGTAAAAATTGTAGTCTTCTATGTTGCCCCCATGCTCGGTCACCCAATCGCTGAGGGCTTTCTCACCACCTTCGCGCTTGCGTACAACATCCATGTCTCGCGGGTCGTCGGTAAACAATGGATCAGTAGGGTCAAAGGGCTTGTAAAGTTGCGTAGCAGTGGAGAGGGTTCGCCCGGAACCGAACATCTTTTTGCGCAAGACAGTTTGTTCGGTAATGTCCTGGGGCATGGCTACCGCAATCCACTTGGGGCTATCGCCAGGGTATGCACTTAGGTCGGGTGAGCTGCCCAACTCGGTTGTTTTGAAATCATCCTGGGTCAATACTTCGAAGCGGCTATCGACATACACGATGGCCAGTGGCCGCTCTGACCACACCACATAAGTCCCTGCAAACAAGCAAACGAACTGAAGCAACCCAATCAAGGTAAGGTCTGTTTTCAACCCGGGCTTGCCGGCTTTGAATACCACCAACGTGAGCAACGGCCCTAGCACCATGTCTACCGCCACAATAATACGTATTCCACGCCAACCACCGTCGGTTTCGAAAAAGAAACTGGGGTACCATTCGAATACCACCAAATAGGCAAGCAGCAAAAAAATCAGGAAGCTGATACCGAGATGAATCGCGAAGGCGGAATATCTTGTCATAGGGTGTTGTTAGTCCGTGAAGCGCATAGATAAGTCCAGCGGATCAACATTCTTTGTCAATTCTCCGCTGGAAATATAATCCACGCCTGTGGCTGCAATTTCAGTGATGGATTTCTCATTGATACCGCCGGAGGCTTCTAACTTGATCAATCCGCGAGCGCGCGTCACAGCGGTGACGGTATCGCGTATTGAGAAGTTGTCGATCATCGCAATGTCTGCACCGGCGCTGATTGCTTGGCCAAGCTCGTCGAGGTTCTCTACTTCGACCTCTATGGGTAAGTCAGGCTGTAAACGTCGCGCCTCTTCCACAGCAGCGGCGATACTACCGGCTGCGGCGATATGGTTTTCCTTCAATAAAAATGCATCAAATAACCCCTGGCGATGGTTGCTACCGCCGCCACAAGTGACCGCATACTTTTGTGCGACACGTAAGCCAGGGATAGTTTTACGTGTGTCCAGAAGTATCGTGTCTTGGTCTTTGATCAGGGCTAGGAATGCGGCTGTTTTGGTTGCCGTACCTGAAAGTAGCTGCACAAAGTTAAGTAGGGTCCGCTCAGCGGTCAGGAGGCTGCGTGCAGGGCCTTTTAGGGTGAACAGCTTCTGCTCGGCACTGATCTTGTCGCCGTCCTCGACGTGCCAGTTCAATACGATGAGTTCGTCAACTTGTTTAACTGTTTCTTCGACCCAAGTGCTGCCGCAGAATATGCCGTCTTGTCGGGTAATCACTTGCGCAGTGGCGATGGTGTTGTCGCTGATCAGTGCAGCGGAGATATCCCCGCTGCCCACATCTTCGGCTAGTGCTTGTCGTACATTCTCTGCAGCTGCGATGGCAAGGGTTTGTCTATCTATCATGTATTTTTTTACGCAATTCTTGGTGTTGTGGGTGAGTAGCGGCGATAATTGTAAATCGGTTTGAGCTTTGGAAGAACCCATTGCGTGTTACACGCTTACATCGCCTTGATACTGCACTTTGGACACCCAGTCTAAACTGGGAAGAGCGGCCTAGCTGGGCACAGCCAGAATTGGTGGTCATCCACTGCATTTCGTTGCCGGAGAATGAATTTGGCAGCGGGGCACCACAGCGGCTATTTCTGGGCACTTTAGATCCTCAAGAACATGAATCATTTGCCGACTTGGTGGATGTGAAGGTGTCCCCGCATGTGTTGATCGATCGGCTCGGCAATGTTCAACAGTTTGTTGGGTTCGATAAACAAGCTTGGCACGCAGGCGTTTCGCAGTGGAACTGCCGCAGTTTGTGCAATCAGTTTTCCATTGGTATTGAACTCGAGGGCTCTGTATCCATGTCATTTACGGCCAGCCAGTACAATGCGCTGAATAAGGCCTTGACCACCTTACTAAGACACTATCCGAGTTTGTGCACAAGCTCGATAGTAGGGCACTGCGAGATTGCACCTGGACGCAAATTTGATCCTGGACCACATTTCGATTGGGCTCGGGTGCTGAGTGAGTTGCAGAGCAGCTATACTATTTGAGCGAAATTCGCATTTTGAGAGAGTTTATGACCTACCCCCGTGATCTCAACGATACCAATGCACAAGAGACAAGTGAGTGGTTAGCATCGTTGGAGTACATCTTAGAGCATGAAGGCACTGATCGAGCCAATTTTCTGCTTGAGCGACTGTCTGCCCGAATGACAAAAACCGGTGTTCGTTTGCCGTACACCATTACAACACCCTATCGAAATACTATCCCGTCCGTAAAAGAAGCCTTTATGCCCGGCGACTTGTTTATGGAGCGACGTATACGCAGCCTCATTCGTTGGAATGCGTTGGCCATGGTGGTGCGTGCGAATCAGCGTCCCGGCGAGCTAGGCGGGCACATATCTAGTTTTGCCTCCTCAGCAACCCTTTATGATGTGGGCTTTAACTATTTCTTTCGCGGCGCAGACGATGAAGCAGGCGAAGCGGGCGATTTGATTTATTTTCAGGGCCACGCCGCACCGGGAATTTATGCGCGTTCCTTTCTGGAGGGACGTCTAACTGAAAAGCAAATGGATGGCTACCGTCGAGAAGTAGACGGCGAAGGCTTAAGTTCGTATCCGCATCCTTGGTTGATGCCAAACTATTGGCAGTTTCCAACTGTTTCCATGGGGCTGGGCCCCTTACAGGCTATTTATCAAGCCCATGTCATGAAATATCTCGATAGTCGCGGTTTGGTTGAAATGGGCGACCGTAAGGTCTGGGCATTTATAGGCGATGGCGAGACTGACGAACCAGAGTCGTTGGGTGCTATAGCGCTTGCCGGACGGGAGAAACTAGACAATCTTATCTTTGTGATCAATTGTAATTTACAGCGTCTAGATGGACCTGTTCGTGGTAATGGCAAGATCATTCAAGAACTCGAAGGCTCTTTTCGTGGGGCGGGTTGGAATGTTCTGAAAGTGGTTTGGGGGCGTTTATGGGATCCGCTTTTTGCCCGGGATGAGCGTGGTTTGATGCAACAGCGCATGAATGAAACTGTGGATGGCGAATATCAAAACTTCAAAGCCAAGGGTGGTGCCTATGTGCGTGAAAATTTCTTTGGTGGTTCTGAAGAATTGCGTGGCATGGTTGATCATCTGTCGGACGAAGACATCTATCGCCTCAATCGTGGTGGACATGACCCGTTTAAAGTTTATGCAGCTTACCATGCAGCAGTACACCATAAGGGTGAACCTACAGTCATTCTAGCCAAAACCGTAAAAGGCTACGGAATGGGTGATGCCGGAGAATCTGAAAACGATACGCATCAGGTGAAGAAGCTTAACCTTGAAGAGCTAAAACACTTTCGCGATCGCTTCGATGTGCCGCTGACAGATAAGCAGCTAGAGAGCGTACCTTACTATCGGCCCGCGGCAGACTCGCAGGAGATGAAATATCTACAAGAAAAGAGAGCCTCTCTAGGCGGCCCTATTCCTCGTCGAGTGGTCAATTCAGACCGTCTTGAAGTGCCGGAACTGAAAGTGTTTGAAGCGCAGTTGAAAGGCAGTGGTAAACGTAGCATCAGTTCTACCATGGCCTTTGTGCGTATTCTCGCTACCTTGTTACGTGATAAAAAAATTGGCAAACGTATTGTGCCTATTGTGCCTGACGAAGCCCGCACATTTGGTATGGAAGGTATGTTTCGTCAACTGGGTATCTACTCGTCGGTCGGTCAATTGTATGTACCTGAAGATTCTCAGGAAATTAGTTCCTATCGAGAATCTAAGGATGGTCAGGTTATGGAGGAGGGCATCAATGAAGCAGGTGCTTTTACTGCATGGTTATCCGCTGCAACCTCGTATAGTACCCATCGCTATACCTTAATTCCGTTCTATATCTTTTACTCAATGTTTGGCTTTCAACGGATTGGTGATTTAGCCTGGGCAGCAGGTGATCTGCAAGCCAGAGGTTTTTTGTTGGGAGGTACTGCAGGTCGAACCACACTTAATGGTGAAGGGCTGCAACATCAAGATGGGCACAGCCACTTGTTGGCGTCGGCTATTCCAAATTGTATCAGCTATGACCCTTGCTACGCCTATGAGCTGGCCGTGATTATGCATGAAGGTTTGCGCCGCATGTTTGTAGAGCAAGAACCGGTGTTCTACTACCTAACCGTGATGAATGAAAACTATCTCCATCCAAAAATGCCCAAGGGAGTTGAAGAAGGTATCCTAAAGGGAATGTATCGTCTTCGCACAGTGGGTAAGGACAACGTTAAAAAGGTTCGATTGCTCGGCAGCGGTACGATTTTACGCGAGGTCGAGGCGGCGGCTGAATCTCTGTTTAAAGACTATGACGTGAGTAGTGAAGTTTGGAGCGTCACTAGCTTTACCGAGCTTGCGCGGCAAAGCCAAGATGTCGAAAGATGGAATTTGTTACACCCGGCCGAAACCCCTCGTGAGAGTTATGTGGCCCAATGCCTGGCTGGAGATGTACCGGTGATAGCTGCAACCGACTACGTCAAAGCTATTCCTGAGCAATTGCGAGGCAGCATTGATGCGCCTTTTCATGTATTGGGCACAGATGGATTTGGTCGTAGTGATACCCGTGAGAAACTACGAGAATTTTTCGAGGTGGATCAAAACTTCGTTGTGTTAGCCGCCTTATCGAGGCTGGCCCAAGCACAAGTGATTTCTACCCAAGAAGTAGAAAAAGCACGACAACAATTAGGTATAGATGCAGACAAGAGGAATCCACGTGAGAGTTAGTCGGTACCATTTATGGATATTTTAGTACCCGATTTGGGTGATATCGAGGAAGTAGAAGTCATTGAGCTGTGCGTTGCCGTAGGTGATATTGTGGCTGTGGATGACTCGCTAGTGGTGATCGAGTCTGACAAAGCCTCTATGGATGTGCCCAGTACTGCTGCAGGCAAAGTGGAATCTATTGCGGTGGCCGTAGGAGACATGGTCGCGCAAGGCAGCGCTATTGTTGCTCTGTCTGGTGTGGAGAGCAAAAGCGCCGATGACAAAGACACCGCCACAGAACCTCCTGCGAAGTTGCCCGCGGATTCTCCCTCGGCAGGTACCAACAAGCAAACTCAAACGGTCGAAATTACTGACATCGATGTATTGGTCCCCGAC
>QIGT01000435.1 GCA_003230835.1 Gammaproteobacteria bacterium | reverse complement strand
TACCAGAAAATACATGGTACCGGAGTTGGGTCGTTTGAAATGAGCAATGAACATCGCGTAATCATCGTCGAAAAATTCGTAAATGCCTTCCTGCTCTAGAAGATTGCTCTTGAATTCTCTGGGTAACATGGTCGGCAATTCGTCGGCAGTAAGGTAAAGTTTAATGTTTGAATTTAGCGGCTGCCAATCGGAGGTCGTCGTCACCTGCTCGAAACTCTTCTTTTCGAATTTAATTTGATTTACGAACACCTGATCCTCAATGATGTAGGCGAACAGGTAAATTAGGGCCATAAATAAAACACAGAGTGTCAGTGATAGGCCCACCATGGCGTTGCGTATACGCGATGAAATACTAATCGCCACCGTCTTCTCCCTTTACCCTCAAAACGAATCCGATGCCGCGCAACGTGTACAGCATATTAAAGTCAAAGGGTTTATCCATCTCGCGACGGAGTTCGTGCATGTGTGATCGAAGCGGATCACTTCCGGGAGGCTCGTCGCCCCACAACAGACGTTCGAGATCGTTACGCGTCACAGCATTTGGCCACGCACGCATCAGCATCTCCAAAATGCGTAGGCTGGCCCGATGTAATTTTAGAGGGATACCAGCGCGTGTGGCCTGCCATTCGTCTAAATTTAAACGTACATCTGCAACTTCGAGAACGCGGCTCCTATTGGGCGCATTGCGTAAGCTGAGTGCCTGAAGACGCAACTCCAACTCCACTAATTCGAATGGCTTCACCAGATAGTCCCAGGCACCCATCTGGTAGCCCATCACTTTGTCTGCTAACGAATCACGGGCCGTCAGCATTAGCACCGGAATTTCCAGCTGGTGTTCCTCGCGTAGTTTGTGGCAGACCTGAAAGCCGTCCATTCTTGGCAGATTGATATCAAGAATAATCACATCAAATGAATGTTCAACAGCCAGCCGCAAGCCCATAACACCGTCACCAGCAAAATCCAGTTGATGGCCCTGTAGCTCCAGATACTCGCCTATGTTTCCAGCAATGTCGGGGTTATCTTCAACCAGTAGAATCTTCATGATTGAAACGCAAGCCTGACGGGCTGCTTTAAGTTGCGAAAGGCAAAAGTCCAACCAAGTGCGACAAACACCAGGCTGATTGTTGCCGTCAAAGAAATAACGTATACCCAATTGAGTTCATAACGCAACGCGAACAGGTTGTGAAACATCATTCCCGCGATCAGTTGTACACCCAAAACACCAACGAGACAGGCAACCAGCGCAATCGCTAAATGCTCCACAATATTCATTGAATAACATTGGCCCCGACGCAGACCCAAAGCTCGCATCAAAGTAAGCTGCACTGATCGATCGATTGTACTGACGAACGACGACGCAATAATTACCATTAGCGCACCTCCAAGTAATAACAGTAGCGTAACGTTCATCAGCCGCGTTAACACAATCATGATATCTCGAATGCTCTCTACCTGGCGTGCAAGGTTAGTAATTCGTACCTGTGGAAAGAGACTGTATATTGAACCTAAAACTGATTGTGGATTTTCATCTAACAACAGTCCGCCGATCATTCTTTGGTCAAAATTTGCCAATGTATCAGGTGCGAACATAAACCAGAACATCATCCTCGATCCACCGCCCAGGTATTCGCGCCGACTGGTTATTGTAGAGGTTAACGTGGAACCGCCAATTTGGAAGCTCAGTTTATCACCCAGAGTCAGCCCAAGATCACTCATTACTTCATTTTCTACTGAAACATTGTTGCTGCCGATCTCGGGCCACTCTCCGTCAAGCATTGAATTGTTAGTTGGTAGTGCCTTTGCCCAGGAAAGCCTGACCTTGGAGCGCGTTTCCTCGCGTGTATCACTCTCCTGATTTAGAGCCTCATCAAGAGAGACACCATTAACTGCAATCAATTTGGCTGACACTGTTGGATACATTCCCTTAAGCACGCCTTTGTTTTGTTCTAGCGTCACAAGAAACTCGTCCCGACGATCCTCAGGTAGACCTGTATAGATATAGTTGCCATCCGCCTCCAGTGTCTGAACTTGAAAAGCATCAAGAAAACTACCCCGCAACGTCACTGTCATTAAAACTGCCATCATTACCATTGATACCGTAACAAGCGGTGCGATGTGGCGTTGTGGTGATCGGCCAATAGAGCGGATAGCCACTTTAAGTGGACCTCGAAACAGGTGATGCATTTGAACACTTAGCTTGCTTAGGCTCCAACCAAATACGATAGATAGTGCGAATATGAAAAAGACGGCGCCAATCAGCATCAGCGTTAGCCTATAATTGTCACTGCCAAGCAACAGCATACCGACTACTAGCGTCGTCACAATCAATATGGGTAAGTATGTGGTTTTTCGTTTTTCAGTATGTCCGCGCAAAGCGCCAATGACCGAAACCGAAGATAAATGTTGAAGCTTGGGAAACACAAATGCCATTACGGTAACCAACCCAATGCCAATAGGCCCAAGTAGATCGATGGTTTTGACGTTAGCTACTTCCATAATCATGTGTGGCTGCATCACAGTAATTAGCAACGGTTGCACGAGAAAGGCCAGAAGACAGCCAATCAGACTCATAAAGAATGCAATAACCAACAATTGCAGGCACAAGGCTATGGTGACAACTCGTCGATTCACTCCCATGCATCGCAATACAGTCGCAGGCATTGCGTATTTACGGGCCAGGTGATCTGCAAGCGTTGCTGTCGCGCCGCCGCACAAGAGTAAAACTAGTACCAGTATTACGCTTGATAGACGTTCTGCGCGCTGACTAATGCGGGAAAACGGATGATTTCCAACACCCGGTTTCAAAATCTCATAGTCATGGTTACTCGTTTTTTCAAGCTGACTCTCGACAGTGACAAGCGCATCCCGGCCGCCCATATACAATGTACGATATTCACCACGATCATTGTTGTCACTTACTCCACTTGCAGCCAGGGCGTTAAGTGAAATCATTACGCGCGGCAAGGTATGTTGCAGTTGGGTAAGTCGATCCGGCTCCAGCACAATTTTTCCGGTCACCGTCAAGGTTGCAGCACCGACTTGAATCTGGTCACCCATCTCTACATTCAATTCGTCCATGGCCCTGGAATCCAGCCATGCAGAGTTGGGTGTCAAATTCTGTCCGTTCAAACTGGTCTCACCACTACCTGTGAGAACAATCAGCTCTCCTTTCAGCGGGTAGCCCACTGAGACACCCTTCAATGACACGCTTTGATAGGCACTTTGACTGATTGCGCCCGTAGTGAAAGTCTGAGTTGTAACTGGCTTCTTCAAACCAGCGATCCTGGGCAACGAAACCAATAGAGGTTGATCTGAACGAATAACCAATGGTGCGCCAAGAAAGTTGGCGATATCACTGTCCAGCGCAGTCCTTACGCTCTTGGCAAAGAAGGTGAGGCTTGCCGCTGCGAAAGTGCACACAATTATGCTCGTGCACAGCAACAGTATCGCGTTCTGGGTTAGGGGTCTTCTGCTTAGGCGAACAGCAAGTACAGAGATTTGTTTTAGCGTGTTCATACTAGTTCTGCACTTCTTTCAAGTGGCCTGCTTGCAAGCTCATGACACGGTCACAACGCGCAGCCAAAGAGTCGTCGTGAGTAGCAATTACCATGCTGGTATTGAGTTCGCGTTGCAAAGAAAACAGTTGGTCCAAAACAGTTGCTGCCGTAGCTACATCCAAATTGGCCGTTGGCTCATCGGCGAAGAGTAACGCAGGCTTAACCGCAAAGGCACGACACAGCGCTACTCGCTGCTGCTCACCGCCTGATAGTTGGCGAGGAAAGTGCTTTGAGTGATTTTCCAACCCTAATTTCCCAAGCCATTCTTTGGCCGACTCGAATGGATTTGGATGTCCGAACAACTCTAGCGGTAAAGCTATGTTTTCAAGTGCCGTCATGTCATCGATTAGATAGAATGACTGGAACACAAATCCAACTTTGTTCGCGCGTAAAATTGCACGTTGATCTTCGTCCAGAGCGGTGATATCTGTTCCGTCCATAGTCACCTCCCCTTGTTGCGGTAAATCCAGGCCAGCCAATACACCTAACAGTGTCGACTTGCCGCTACCCGAGGCTCCCTGAATGGCAAGCGATTCGCCGGCCCGCAACTCCAAACTGATATCGTCAAGAATCACTAGAGTTCCAGCATTGGTTTGCACCTCTCGCCTAAGAGACGTTGCCTTCAACATTGGCAAACTCATCGCGTGTTCTGTCCTGTAAGGGTGTCAATAAATTGGAGGGCGGTATCGATCGCCTCTGCCGGTAGGCGGTGCCCGCTATTGAACCAGATGATGTTTTTATCATCCGACTTAATCGTCGCAAACGTTTCCTTCGTTTCCTCTACTTTTGAGTACGGGTCTTCGCTGCCAGCTAGCCAAAGTACTTTCGCATCCGTTATACGGGCAATATTCCTACGTGGTGCAACAGGAGATGTTGAGCTGCCAACGTATGGCGGCACCATAGCAACTATTGTGTCTACGGAAGGCTCGTGGCTTGCGAGCAGTAGAGCCATTTGCGCTCCCATGCTGTAACCGATGACTAGAATTTCTTCAGGCTCAAATGTCGATTCTGCCCAATTCAGGACGATACGATAGTCTCTAACCGATCCGATGATTGTCTCCGTGTATAAACGCGGCTCATTGCTGTGTGCACGCTTTAGCAGTTCTCGAGGCCCAAAACCTTCAATAGCTCTAGCTCCGTGTCGCCGCGCATCCAGGCTGATAACGGTGTAGCCATTTCTGGTTAGGCTCTCGGTCAATTTATTTGCTTCTAGCGGACTTTTATTGCTCCACCAGAAGTGCTGATCACTACCCATGGGATGCAATGCAAACGCAAGCTTGGAGGCTGTGTGCTTTTCATCAGGATAAGCAATGATTCCATTTACGATCTGCCCATCGTCGCTCGTAAACTGGAGTTCAGCTTGCACGCCAATAGTGGCTTCTTCCAGTGGAGTAAGCGTTACATTGCTCGGTTCGGTTGAATCGACGGAAAACCAGTGATCAAGATAAGCGCTTTCCAGTCGCACTTCGCCGGTGACTTCTCTCGCCTGGAGGCCATCGGTCGTTAGTAGAGTGATTAGGAGCCCAAGCAGGAATATAGGCGTAGATGGTTTCATAATATGCGTCTCACACTTGAATTACAGGGTGAGAGAATTCTAGCTTCGGCTGGTTCAAATCAACTTCAAACGTACGTTAAGAGTGAGTGCCGAAGCGCTATAACCTGTTGAATGTCGGCTTATTGGCTCGCACTTCCTGTCGCCTATGAACGAATTGTGGTATGAAGTGGTCAAGTAATTCAGTATCTACCCCTGTTCCATTGGTATCATTGGCTCTTTCGTGAGGGTGGCCCGGTAGCATTACAATTCTCACGGCAAAACTATCTGGACTCAATTGTTTGCTATTCACCACAGGGTATCGAAGTTGACTCAGTCTAAAAGAAACACTAACGAACTCACTGTTCTACTTAACGAATGGCGTACCGGGGATCCAAATCTCATCGGAGATATCTTTCCCGCGGTTTATGACGAATTGCACAAAGTTGCGGCCAACCTCATGCGCCGCGAGAACAGTGGGCACACATTGCAGGCAACAGCGCTAATCAGTGAGGCCTTTTGCCGCCTTGGTGACATTAAAAACGAGTTGAACGATCGCGGTCACTTCATCGGCATTGTTGCCAGGCTAATGCGCAACGTTTTAATTGATCACGCGCGCTCCAAGCAAAGTCAGAAACGCGGCGGTGACTTACTCAAAGTCCAGCTTGAAGACCACGATGCCGTTTCTACTGAAGTGTCTTTTGATGTCCTC
>QIGT01000139.1 GCA_003230835.1 Gammaproteobacteria bacterium | reverse complement strand
CCCACACATGGGTTAGGTCGAGAATTTTTATGCCCTTTAGAGGTCCATTGACCATTAGTCCTTTACCTTCATTGCCTTCATTCGATTCCCTCTAAACATGGTCGTTTAGCGTAAGCAAAGGTCTCACTTCATCATCGATCTTAAAAGACAGTCCAGGAGAACGCACGGTAGTAGCAGAAACAGACAAGCCTATTTCTTCCCAAAATTGACGTTGATCTAAGTGCGGATCTTTGAGAATTTCTGAGAAAGTTTTCACAACCCCAAGCGGTACACGACAAGACTCAGCCCGACTTTCAATATGGTCTTTCGAAAGCGTTACAAACGTCTCTGCGATTATATTTCCGATCATCGTTGGTGCGAAACCGAGGATCTATTGCAAGCTCAGGACGTTGCAGAAACACAACAAAAGGATCCCAAAACCCAGGCACGATGGTCAAGTACACCCAACCGTCGGCACAGCGGAAAAGGTCACTGGGTGAAATAAACCAAAAATCACTACCATGGCGCGATCTAACATCACCAGTACAGTGCCAACGAACCACGGTGAACTGAGAAAGCGCCATGACGGTTTCCAGCATGCCAATGTCGACATCTTTAGTATCGCTATGTGGCCGAGCGTACAAACACGCACTGGCTACTGTATATGCCAAAGCACCTGTTTGGAATTCTAAGTAGTGGCCCGGAAGCGACAGCGGCGCCTGGTCCGCATCCCCCATAAGGTGCGTATAGCCTCCCATTGCCAATAGCACATGGGGGGTAGCCCGCCAATTGCGTTTCGGTCCTGTCCGACCAAAGGGGGTAATCGCAACTTTAATCGGGGTTAAGAAGCTATCAAAATCCCAACAGTTTACTTGATCTGCGCAACTTGCCTCGCATATCACCACGTCTGCCTTGTCCGCGAGTTCACCAACAAGCCGAACATCTTGGGTATTAATACGCCGCTTACCCGCGTGTAAATAGGTATTGGTAGCGACATCACTCGCCCAACTCGGAACTGCCTCTGGTGATTCAATGCGAACCACTTCCGCGCCAGCGCGAACAAACAGACGGCCGCAATAACCAGCACTATGCCCACCAATTTCTAGAACTCTTACAGGACCGTTTGCCACAGATTAACGCCCGAATCGATAGCGCAATTTGACGATGAATACGTCAATCACCGGCTGCTCCAAAGCATCTGTGAAAAGATCATTAAAATCATCATGTATTCTGTTGGCTAGATTGCTACCGCGAGTGTATACAACAAACAAATCAGACAACGGTCCGATTTCCCAACGATAGCGCAGTTGTACAGCCAGCCGCGAAAGCGTGAAATCGTCGGTAGCTTCACCTACCGATGTGACCCTGGGGTCTAGCTCACCAGGCTGTAAGGGTACTGTCCAAAAGTCCTGTTCGTCGGCCCGTATGCCTGCCCACTGCAGGGTTAATCGAAATTGCTGCCGGGCAGACAAAAACACATCCATGGCTAGACGGGGCTGCCAGTCGGTGGCTTTAAAGGTGGTGAAATCACGACCCCCTTGGTGTAACAGCCAACCCTCACGCGCAAAGTAGTTCACATCAAGATCAAAAGAAAATCGATCATTAGGCTTAAACGTCGTTCCTAACGAAACGCGTTTGCTCCAGTCACCCAATTCCTCTTGGCGCATGCCTAACAATAGGCTGGCGCTGACAGGTTTTGCCGAATCTGTTCCGAATGATACTTCTGCCACCCAACGACCTTCGGTTTTAAAGATACCGTTACCAAAACTGTTACGGTCATCCCAGCGCCCAGGAAAATAGTCAACCTCGGTTCGAATCTCTGAAAGATTATTAAACTGCCACCTATTTCGTACGAATATTCCACCACGCACCGCCCGCCCATCCTGGTTTTCTTCGTAGCTGAGAACAATAGAAGTACCGCGACTGCGTAAATGCTGAAACCCTTGGGTTTCATTGATGTTCAATCTATACACGCCGCCTATGGCATCATTGCGGCGTATAAAACCCAGGTCAGATATGTCCAGGCGTCGATTGAGGTAGTCTAATGAGAGCCTATGTTGAATGGTTCGGTTAGGCACATAACGAACATCTAACAAGGCACCGAATCCACTTACACCACCAACATCACTGCGCATAAATTGCGTATCCAAGGAAAATTTTCCACTGGATGACTGAAAGTGCCCATCAATGGCATGCACTTGGGCGTCCTCGTTAGGTTTGCTAACCAAAGTTCCCAAGTATCCAATCGAGCGCCGACCACTACCACCCGAGCTACTTTGTGTGGTCTCGTATAGTAGTCGAGCAACAGCAAAGTCTCGGCCATCTTGTTCAAGACGAACCTCTTCACCATTGCGCGTGCCCATGCGCCGCACCTCTTCTTCAAATGCGCCAATCAAACCGTAACGCAGCCTGCCAGATTGACCAGTGACTTTAATCGCTCCGGCAAGCTCAGTGGGACGCCCACGCTCTTCACCAGCCACCACAACATCGCCCGGTACGGCGATATCGGTTACTCCGCCAATTCTTCGCGTGTTGACCAGTGTAGTAGGTGTTGGGACAAAGGTTGAGACAGTCCTTCTCGCCCCTGACGAGGACGAGCCTGAAAACACTCGCGCTCTCGGCGTGGTCCGAAACACTTCCTGGCCTTCCAGAAAAAACAGCCTCTTTTCAGGAAAGAAAGTTTCAAAAGCAGTTAAGTTCACCACCACATCGTCCGATTCAATAGCGCCAAAATCTGGGTTCGCAGTCACGGCAACCTGAAAATTTGTGGAAGGGCGCCAGAAAAGATCTAAGCCAGCGCGATACTCATCTTCACCGGAGATGTCGTCATAGGCATAGCTGGTGTACGGAAACACTGCGAACTGTTGACCCGGCTGTACATCTTCCATAACCAGCTCACCTAGTACGGTCATGAACCGATTGTCGGTGAAGGGTAATGGAGGTGAGCTCCAACGTTCATCTGCCATGGCAAATTTACGATTCACCCAAAAGCCCATGATGCGCTGGCCTTGTTGCTCTGGCATCGCCATCATCGACCACGGCAGGAACATCTCTAGGCTCCAACCGTCTTCAGTTTGCGTACTCGCCCGCTGCCACGGCCCATCCCATTCACTAGAAAATTCGCGCTCTGGTGCAATCTTGCCGTCCTTCACCGAGCCACCAAGGGCGGTAGAAAACCAATAGCCATACAAGCCTTGTCCAGATGTGTCTAGGGTAATTCCCCATTCGTCACGATTGATAAAGCTGTCTCGACTGGACAAACGCGCTATAAGCGTTTCGCTAGGTTGTTCCAGTTTTACCCCAACATACAAGCCGTGTTCGGTATACAGGTAGTGTGCAACCGTTTCATAGCGCGGCTCAACCAAGGTATCCGGATCGATCACTAACATGCCATCATACCCTGACACTTGCTGCCATACCGGTTCGTCTAACCGCCCATCAATCTCTATTTCAGGATCGTCGATGTGGGGAACAAAAATTCGAACCTTTTCATTCACACTCAAGGCTTGAGCGTGAATCAAGAAACTACTCAACAACCCTATGGTTGCTACTGCAATTAGGCGGCCCACTAGTTTGGCTGATCCGCGCTGTCCAGTTTGACTTGGAGTCTTCGCATCCCATCAAGCCATCGCTCTAGGTCAGTATTTTTACGGTCCATCCAAGTCTGCGCAATGGGATCGGTGAGAATGAGGAAGCGCTCTTGTGCAATGGCATCCACCACCTGTTGTGCGACTTCTTCAGGCTCTTTGATGGGCCCTGCGGCGTTGCTCGCCCAGCTTGACTCCGAATCACCCAACATCGGTGTGCGCACGCCGAGTGGGGCGAGTAGCGAAACGTGGATGCCTTTGTCGTGATAGGTAATAGACATCCACTCGGCCAAGCCAACAACAGCGTGTTTGGTTGTCGCGTAAGTTAAGTTTCCATGGGTTGTTAAGATGCCAGCCATAGATGCAGTATGAAGTATATAGCCTGAGCCACGCTCTAACATGGAAGGCAATACAGCACGAATAGCGTAGACGTGGGACATGACATTAATTTCCCACTGGCTTTGCCACACATCAATGGGTGTCTCCAGCGGGTTTCCGCCGGTAACCACACCGGCATTATTGAACAAAATGTCAACGGCCCCAAAGTGCCCCTGTACTTGTTCAACCATGGCGTTGATATCCGCCTCGCTGGCAACGTCACAGCCAATACCGACACCGCCCACACTCTGCGCGACCGCTTCTGCCCCAGCCTGGTTCACATCAACTACCGCTACTTGAGCCCCTAATCGAGCAAATGCTTCTGCGCTCGCTTTGCCTATACCGCTCGCGCCCCCGGTCACGATGGCTACCTTATCCCTTAACTCCATTTGCGTTACCTTCGCTTACTTTTCCTGCTTACGCTCTAGGATCAAAGATAATTCGACCTTTGACTAACCTATTGGCTAGTTTTTGCAGCGTAGGCGGTAATTTATCAAATCCTATCACTTCATCTATCAAAGGATTGATTTTTTCTTCCAACAGCAACCGATGCAGCATTTCATAACACTGTGAGAAAGGTCTATCGTCATGCTGTCGATACCCACCCATGTGCACACCCACAACAGAATAATTTTTAACCAGCACATGATTCAAAGGCGCCTTAGGTACCGTGCCACTGGCAAAACCAATCACCAGCAACCTTCCCTCCCAAGCCACCAATCGACGAGCAACGTCGAAATATTCACCTCCCACAGGATCGTATACAACGTCTACCCCACGACCATCGGTAAGGGCCATAACCCGGGCATAAAGGTCTTCTTGGTTGTAATCTACCACCTCATCCGCACCCAGTGCCTGACATGCTGCGACTTTCGCAGCGCCTCCTGCCGCAGCAATAACCCAACATCCATGCACCTTAGCCAATTCCACCGCAGAGGAACCCACTCCTCCTGCTGCAGCCAGCACCAAGACTGTCTCCCCAGCGCGTAATTGACCGCGGTGATGAAGGGCAAACCACGAAGTACCATAGGTTACATGTGAAGCAGCGGCGGCCAAGGTGGATACCCCTGCTGGAATGCGCGTTGCTTGGCAGGCTAACATCAAGGCTTCCTCAGCGAAGCCGCCAAATTGTCCCACCGTCGGACCAACAACCCGTTGACCTACTGACCAACTGCTGGCTAATTCAGGAGGCACTTCAACAACGGTACCGGCGGTGTTTAAACCCGGCGTGAAGGGTGGCTCTCGCCTGACTTGGTATTTGCCTTGGCACTGCAAGATATCAGCGAAATTAAGATCGCTCGCTTCGACCTTTACCCGGAGTGTCTCTTGGGTCACCGCTGGCGAGGCCGATTTCACCGACACCAAATTGTCCCACGGGTCACCGAGCCGCTGCATTTGCCCCACGGGTCACCGAGCCGCTGCATTTGCCATGCTTGCACTAAACCTTCTCCCTCAAACCTGAGCCCCAAAATTTGCATAGAGTTTAGCAAAACAACTGCAAACCGCCTAAAATACAGGCATGACTGACCGCAATGACCAACACCGCATAAATGAGCTAGAAGTCAAAATAGATGAACTGGAAATCAAAGCGGCCTTTCAAGAACAACTGGTTGCTGATCTTAATGAAGAGCTGATTCAACATGGCGGGCGCCTTGCCGCATTAGAAAAACAACTACAGCGGGTGGTAGACGTGGTCAAATCCCAGGCGCAAGATTCTACAGAAAGCCCTGAAGACGAACGCCCACCGCACTACTAGCTTGAGAAGCAAGCCCGTCAACCGCCAATTTGAGGCGCACTATTTATACAGGCGCACTATTTATACAGGCGCGCCGCTTTATGAAGGCGCGCCGCTGACTTTTTGATATCCTTCCTACACACAGGAGGATACCCATATGAAATCACCGATTTGCGACATGCTGGGCATAGAGTTTCCGCTGGTAGCATTCACACACTGCCGAGATGTTGTGGTAGAAGTCTCTAAAGCCGGTGGCTTTGGTGTTCTTGGCGCGGCAGGTTACAACGCTGAACAGTTAGAAATAGAACTTAATTGGATTGATCAACACATTGGCGGCCTACCCTACGGCGTCGATCTTATCGCCCCAACCAGCATGGCGATTACCGACGAAAACGATTCGCCGGAAGAAATTGCAGCCTTGGTGCCCGCCGAGCATCAAGAATTTGCCGTCAACATCTTAGCCCAACACGATATCGACACTGCAGATGTCTACGCAAACCAACACCGGGGCGGCGGCGGGTTTCTCACTAAAAACAAGGCAAACAACATCATCGACGTGGCATTTTCTCACCCGATCAAATTGATAGTCAACGCCTTAGGTGTGCCACCCCAGTATATGTTGGATATGGGTAAATCAAACAATGTGCTGGTTGCCGCCCTAGTTGGAGCCAAGGAGCATGCGACCAAACAAGTCGAGGCGGGCGTCGACATTCTGGTGGTGGCCGGCACTGAGGCCGGTGGACATTGTGGGGAGGTTACAACCATGGTGTTAGTACCTGAAGTCTGCAAAGAGGTAGAAGCCTCAGGGGTGCCAGTATTGGCTGCGGGTGGCATCGTAACCGGCAGACAAATGGCTGCCGCTATGGCCATGGGTGCGGCGGGCGCATGGACAGGATCCATGTGGTTAACCACTACCGAAGCTGAAACCTCACCCATTATTAAAGAAAAGTACCTGCAAGCAAGCTCGCGTCAAACCGTACGCTCTAAGGCTCGAACCGGCAAATATTCACGCCAGTTGCGCTCTGCATGGACGGATGCCTGGGAATCCCCAGAAGCACCGGAACCTCTGCCTATGCCACTACAATCATCTGTCAGCGAAGCACCGCTAGCGAAAATAATCAAGCTGGCAGAGGGAGGGCACACTGGTGCTAAGCAACTTGCGACATTCTTCGTGGGCCAAGGCGTTGGGTTAATGAATTCCATTCAATCTACTCGAGATGTGATGCGAGAATTCATGCAAGACTATATCGAGGCAGTCGAGCGCATGAGTGCCACCTTAGATGAATAGGATAGATGAATAAGATAGATGAACAAGATAGATGAATAAGACAGATGAATAAGATAGGGGGTTGAACAATCCGCCTGACCGCGGCGTTTTAGCCAAAGAAACAAAAACGCTATGGCGTTTAGCCCTCCCGCTTATTGGTGCGCAATTGGCACAAATGGGCATGGGCGTGACAGACGTGGTTATGGCCGGCCACTACAGCTCAACCGACCTCGCCGGTGTGGCGCTAGGGGGCAGCCTGTTTTGGCCAATCATTTTACTGCTCATGGGACTGGTGCTCGCGGTCACACCCACAGTTTCGCAATTGCACGGCGCCCAAAAAATATCTGACATCGGCGAAGTGATCCGACAAGGGTTATGGCTGGCATTAATCGCCGGTCTGGTCGCGGTATTGTTACTCAACAGTATCGGTCCCATCTACAGTTGGATGAGTGTCGACGCCAGCGCTTCGGCAATTTCAATCCCTTACTTGCGCATGTGTAGCTTCGGCGTGCCTGCCCTCATGTGCTTTTTTTGTCTGCGCTATCTTGCCGACGGCATGGGTTTCACACGCCCGGCACTGTATATTTCCATCACTGCGTTAGCGCTCAAAATCCCCCTCAATTATGCACTCATCTATGGGAAATTTGGCCTGCCAGAGTTAGGCGGTGTTGGCTGTGGTGTGGCACAAGCCATCATCATGTGGTTTCAACTGTCACTGATTTTAATCGTTGTCACGCGTAAAAGGTTCGACCCCACCGGTTGGCGCAATCGCTTCTCACGTCCTCGTTGGGCATACATCCGACCTCTGCTGGTTATCGGCATTCCCATCGGCACCACCATATTTGCAGAAATGGGGTTATTCGCCGTGACCACATTACTGCTGGGACGCTTTGGTGCGGAAGTGGTGGCATCCCACAACATCGCAATGAATATAAATGGTGTTCTATTCATGCCTGCGTTAGCCCTCGGCATGGCGGCGACCATAAGGGTTGGATACCGTGTTGGCTCGCAAGAAGCTATGGGCGCGCGCACCACCGCAGCCATCGCCATAGCCACCACCACCGTGGTGGCCGTTGTCGGATCGATAGCCATTTTCTTTCTTCGTACCGATATGGTGGCGGCATACACAAATGATCCCAACGTCGCCGATCTATCCTCAGTCCTATTGCTATTTGTTGTAGTCTTTTTGGTCTTCGACGCCATCCAAGCAACCGCGGCGGGTACGCTTCGAGGTTATAAAGACACTCGTGTACCGATGTTCATTGCGCTATTTAGCTACTGGGGTGTCGGCTTACCCATCGAGTGCATACTGGGATTTGGCTGGATTGGTGAACCGATGGGGGTATACGGTTTTTGGCTGGGGCTCGCCGCAGGTGTTGGCACTGCGGCTGTACTTATGAGTTTTCGGCTATGGTCAACCAGCAAGAACATTCATCTCATAAACAAACTTGCTAACGCACATGCCTAAAGCCAGCGTTTCAAACGATGCGGCCGGAGCTTGATCCAGTGTAGCCACTTTGCGTATAAGCCAGCTCACCATTTACAAACACTGCGGCAAAACCCTGAGCTTTGCGAATGTATCGGCGTGCTTCACCAGGGAAATCGTTGACAAATTCTTCTGCAGAAACACTGACTGTATCAGGGTCAAATACAACAACATCCGCCGCCTTGCCAACTTCTAAGGTACCGCGATCGTGCAAACCCCAATCTGCTGCGACCTCGCCGGTCATGCGATGTACACCACGTTCCAGGGTCATATGACCGGTTTCACGCACATAATGTTCCAACAAATGTGTTGTATCACCCGTGCCGCAAAATTGGGTGATGTGCGCTCCTGCATCAGACGCACCAAAATGACATAAAGGATGGTTGATCAGTTCAGCAACAGCAGCCTTGTTGGCATTGATCACGTTCTTCAGTTGGAATTCTGTTTCCAAGTTATCTGCTACTGATATATCCAATATGACCTCACCCAATGTCTTTTCCTCGGTTTGGGCAATCTCCATCAGGCTGCGGCCAGTATACTTTTTGTTTTCCTCACAATAGGTCGTGCCCACTGTCAGCATTGGCAGGGCAGCACTCATGCCACCGGCACTTTTCATTTCTTCTATTAACGCTTCTCGTTCTTTTGCATCTGTGAACTTAGCCAGCCGCTGTTCTGCTGGCAAATCCATGATGGCTTTCCACCGCGGTAAGGAAAATAACAACATGCTGGTTTCAGACAAACGCATATTCATGTCAAAACAGCGCGGCATCACCTGCCCATACACACGAGCGCCGCGCGCATGTTCCGCTTCTAATGCATCTATCACCTCTTTCGCATTCGGTGACCCAGGCGAACTTATAACCGGTTGTAGACTACAGGTTACACCTGCCGCCAAGGAAATTTCACCGAGTTCGCGGATATTCTCCAGCTCACGCTTAATATCGGGGAAGAACGGTACAATTTGCCAAATACCCCGCCCACTTTTAGCCATGGCTTTGGCCAATGAAATTTTCTCATTTAGATCTGCATACTGACTGGGCACTGGGCGGCCTTTTTCGTCGATATCCACATACGAGCTTGAGACACCCAATGCACCAGCAGCCATCGCCTCTTCAACAATCGTGCACATTTGCGCAATTTCATCAGTCGTTGCCACCCTTTCCTGGCTGGCTTCGCCCATGACATAGAGGCGTATTGCCGAATGCCCTATAAGTGCGCCAACATTGATACCCAGCGCTGGACGAATATGGTCTAAATACTCAGGGAAGCTCTCCCAAGTAAAGGGCACTGCGGCATCGAAAGTCTTCTTCTTAATATCTTCGATAACCCCAAACATACTGACGATTTTGTCCGCCCCTTGGCGGCCACGAATAGGCGCAAGGCTGAGAGAACAGTTGCCTGTAACCACGGTGGTAATGCCATGTTCTATGGAAGGTGTGGCATATTTATCCCAACACAGTTGCGGATCAAAATGCGTATGGATGTCAATGAATCCAGGTGCAACAACCTGACCTTTAGCATCTAACTCTTTGTCACACGTACCCCGCACATCACCCATGGCGGTTATCTTCCCGGCAGATATTCCTAAGTCACCCTGCCAGCCTTGCGCCCCAGTACCATCAACCAATTGGCCATTGCGTATAATGAAATTAAAATCGCTCATGTCGTCCTATCTTCCCCATGTGTCAAAATAAAAGTATGAAAATAAAAGTGTCCAATACTACACAGGACCAAGCCGAGTAAAATACTCCACTACCGCACAGACTCCTAGGCATTCGTTTGCTCGACGCTAGCTGAAGGAGTACATTCTAATGAAATATGACTGGGGTGTGGTATGGCACAGAGCATAGAAACGACAAATTCGACATCGACGAAGGCTGTTTCGACTAATCCTCAATTCAATCTAGACCCCGACGGTCGTCTATACGGCCGGCCGAGCGCCAGCCATGATCAGAAACTTATTCAATCCGCGCCAACGACTACAGGGGGCGAATTGCTACGCCGCTACTGGCAACCCATTGCGCGCAGTGATGAGGTCAAAGATCTTCCGCTAGCAATCACCATACTCCACGAAGACCTAGTGCTGTTTCGAGATAAAAACGGGCAGTGTGGTTTAGTTTACCCGCGCTGCATGCACCGCGGCACAAATCTTATCTACGGCAAGATTGAATCTAACGGCATACGCTGCCCCTACCACGGCTGGTTATTCGACAGCCAAGGGCGATGTTTAGAGATGCCTTGCGAGCCTGAAAACACCTATAAAGATAAGATACGTCAACCGTGGTACCCGGTAGAGGAACACTATGGTTTGGTGTTTACCTATATGGGACCCGCAGACAAACAGCCTTTGTTCCCACGCATATCAGTGTTTGAAAACATCAGCGAAGACGAAGAAGTCATAGCCACTGGAAGCTATCAAGCACCCAGCGGTAGACAGGCACTCTTAGCTGGTTATCAGGACTACAATTGGTGGCAATTCTACGACAATTTTATGGACCCATTCCATGTCTACTCTTTGCACTCGTCTATTAACGGTGTGCAATTTGTCGATATTCTAAAAATTCTTCCAAAGGTTAAATTTGAATATACCGACGATGGTGTCCGCACCATACAACACCGTATCTTAGAAGATGGCCGTGTACATCAGCGTTTGAGCCAAACTGTTATGCCGAACATGAATTGCACCGCTTCGGTAGGAAACGACCTCGGTCCAGCGGG